>JAJYOS010000535.1 GCA_021796055.1 Bacteroidota bacterium | reverse complement strand
GATTTAATGTATATTTGATGCCGCGAGTCCGGATGGAATAGTTGGCAACAATCTGATTGTTGATCATCTGCATCCGAATGTAAATGGTTATCAACTCATGGGGAAAGCCTTTTACGATTGTATGGACAAAGCGGGATATCTGCCTAAAACGGAAAAGCCCAGGATTCCTTTTGGTGAGCAGGATAGTCTTACGCGCGCTAATTTCATGTTTACAAGACTCGATTCAATCATGGGGAATGACGGTATTACTATATTGAAGGATAATTGGCCGTACGTAAAAGAAAGTAAAGTGATGTCGAAATTTCGTCAAAGGGATTTTATCGATTTACTTCAGCCCAGGGATTTCATCGATTCCATCGCGATGTACAAGATTGAAGGAAGAATATCCTGGACCGACGCGCATCTGCTTGCCGCTGAAACTTATTTGAAAAGAGACGATATCAAAGATTACTTGAGACACATAAATATCCTGCTTTACCAGTATCCCGCTCTGAAAGATTTCAAGACTCTTATTACGTATTTCTACTACAGGAATAAAATAAATATGTCGGATTATACTTCTGAGAGAGTTGGAATAATACAATTGTATAGAGGTAAATACGATGATGCAATCAAATATCTGACGGACGCTTATAATTCAAACCCGAAAGATCCGACGGCGTTGTATCATCTCTCACAGGCCTATTTAAAGAAGAAAGATTTCAAGTCAGCTCTTGGTCTGATCAACAAATGTCTGATCGAGAATCCACATTACCCCGGAGCGAATGAGTTGAAGAAACAAATGTTGAATCTGTCAAAATAAGTAAGTCGTGAAATGTGTCCGGCAATCAAAGCGGGAATATATTATCGGTGACACATAACAAGGCGGTGAATATATCAAGGCTACAAAATTGTATCGTCAAGGGAGGGCTATCATGAAAGGGGATTGTTGTGCGCTTCGATTGTTTTGTCCTTTTGCTACACTCGTCCCTTTGGAATAGAGCCGGGATCAGGCGGTCTCATGTCGGGTTTATATCGCCAAGATTTTGAATTGGATTAATTTCGTATGCAGTTGAACCTTTGTCAGGAGGGAATTGAACTTTCACCATGAAAATAGCGAAGAGAGTTAGAAACAGGCTCGCAATCTTCGGAGAATTGTGGGTGTTCATGAGAGTACGAAAGAAATGGTGGCTCGGGCCGATCATTTTTGTCCTTCTGCTCTTGGGTCTTTTCATCGTCCTTACGCAGGGTTCGGCTCTTGCACCGTTCATTTATACTTTATTCTGAGAATAGAGCATGTACATAGACATGACCGGCATCGAATCAGTCAGAAGACATGGTTCTGCTTCATCCTTACTCTTTAGTGTGATGGCCAGGAAGTTACTGATTGAGATGTGGATCTTGATAAGAGGGAATTGCAGAGATTTTGTAGATAGATATGTTGTCATACGTGGTTGATTTACGATTCCATGCGTTGTCTCCCTACGGCGGCGAACCGGCTTCTAAAAAGCTAGTTCCGGCGGAGCGAAGCATTCTTTCCACACAACAAAGGAGGCTAGAATGTCGGGCATGACAAAACGGTCTCTGGTCAGGCTGCTCCTTATGATTACAGTGATCGCCCTTTTGGCGGGGAGGAGCCTGCGCGCTCAGATTGTTACCAACGGTAGTTTCGAGAGCTCCGATACGGGAGTGGTTACCGGAAACGATGTGAAAGGCTGGGTAATCCAGGTGGCAGACACCGTAAAAAACAAACCGGTGTTCCAAATCGTTAGCGACACGGTGGAGGAAGGGAGCCGGGCGTTGAAAGTCGTAGTGCATGGACTCGGGGTTAATCAATGGGATATCCAGATAGTTGCAGACAGCATTCATGTAATACCGGGAGCCACTTACAACTATTCCATTTGGGCAAAGAGTGAGAAGCCCGGTGAAACGGTTAATTTTACAACATGGAGTCAGGCCGCCGGTGAGTACGGGGCGATACGGCCCGCTACCCTAAGTACAATGTGGCAGCAGTTTAACTTTCAGTTCACTATCCGTGATACATCGAGATATATCAGAGGGCCTATCCACTTTTACGGAACCGTAGATACCGGGAATGCCATCTGGATCGACAATCTGCAGATAACTGATCCGAATGCAAGTAAGAGAGCTTTGGTTGTGGAGAGTGAATCCGGTGTTCGCGGAAGCAACTTCGGTGTATTCCAGGATAGCGGCGTTACTTATGTGGACGTGGGTTCCAACACAGTGAACGCTGGGAACCCCGGCGATACAAGCCGGGTGATAACGTATCAGGTGCAGTTTCCCGATTCGGGGACATATAATCTTTTCGCACGTGTCCGGGTTGATTCCGGGAGCGGCAGCTTCTTCTACGGTAACGGATTCGGCATCAAGAACGATACCTCAAGCAGCGACTGGGTTGCCGTAAACGGTCTTGACTCGGCGGGGTTCTCGGATCAAGCATATTTTGTGGACGGTCCCGGCACAGTCGGCGACAGTGTTTGGAAGTGGGTTAACCTGACCAGGAACGCATATGAGGGTACCGCCGGATATCCGTTTGTGGTAAGCTTAGACAGCTTAACTAGGACTTTCCAGATCGGCGGCGGGGATCCCGGATTGGACATCGACAAGCTCGCCTTTGGCAAATCATATCTTCATTTCACTGTGAGTAATCTTGATAATGAAGGAATAGGCATACTGAATCCCGAAAGTATCTACAATGGTCCCGCACTGGCGGCCGGTATGGCTAAGTTCTTAGGGAATGTAGACGATTCCCCCGATTCAAGTTTCGCCAATTATTGGAACCAGATAACCCCCGGGAATGCGGGCAAATGGGGTTCAGTAGGTGTTTCACTGGATACAACACAGTGGAATTGGAGTGGGTTGGACAGGGTTTATAGTTATGCTTTGAGCCATCACCTGATTTTCAAGGAGCACAATCTGATCTGGGGACAACAGCAGCCTTCCTGGATCTCCAGTCTCGATTCAGCAACGCAATACCATTACATAGAAACATGGATTAGAAATGTTGGGCAGAGATATCCGAAGACCAATCTGGTTGACGTGGTGAATGAGCCCCTTGCAGGACACAATCCGCCGGATGGACTTAGTGGGCGTGCTAATTACGAAAAAGCACTCGGCGGTACCGGCAAAACAGGTATCGACTGGATTATTACTGCCTTCAAGCTGGCGAGGAAATACATGCCTGCCGAAGCGAAATTGTTGATTAACGACTACGGAATAATCAACGACAATGCAGCTACGACAGCGTATCTTGGAATTATTGATTCGCTGAAAGCGCAAGTTCTGATCGACGGGATCGGGGTACAATGCCACAACTTTGAAATTCAGACTGCAGACACGGGCGTTCTCAGGAGAAACCTGGATCGACTCGCGGCGACCGGGTTGCCGATCTATATATCCGAGATGGACCTGGGAAACGTAGGAGATACAGGGACGCCCAATGACAACGTGCAGCTGCTGGCGTACCAGAAGCTGTTTCCGCTCTTGTGGCAAAATCGCGGTGTGAAAGGAATTACCCTTTGGGGGTACAAAGAAAACGAAATGTGGCAGCCGACATGTTATTTGGTGCGCTCAGACGGCACATCAAGACCGGCACTTTTGTGGATAGCGAACTATATCAAGAACAACCCGCTAGGTGTTGAGCAGAGTGCATCGAACCTGCCGGCCAGTTACCTGCTGGAACAGAACTATCCTAATCCGTTCAACCCGACAACTACTATCGCGTACAAGCTGCCGGAAGCTGGTCACGTAACGCTGAAAGTCTATGACATACTCGGCAGGTTAATAGAGACACTTGTTGACGCGAAACAGAGTGCCGGATACTACAATGTCAATTTTGATGCGAGCAAATTTGCGACCGGTGTGTACTTTTATCGTCTTCAAACCGGATCGATTCAGATTACCAGAAAATTAATGTTGATGAAATAAGAACGCCTGCCTTCCTCTCTTCGGTAGCCGGGGTTGGAGAGGGTTACCTTCAGTCCCGGCTACGCTGAGTAAGAATCATCGCCGAAGACTCGGAAGGCGGACAAGCAATGAAGTTTTAAAAGATGGAGGCTTTGTGAAAAAGAAAATTGATACTCAACTCGAGGGCATGGATTCTTCACGGAGAGATTTCATAAAGAAGGCAGGCACTGCTGTAGCAGGCTTACTGGTTGCACCGTATCTAAAACCTTCCGGAGTTTTCGCTTACGACCACAAGCGGACTGCTTCCTTTCTGACAGCCGTTGCTATCGGTGATACGACAAGCAACTCTGCTGACAGCTACACTTATGATGATGCCACTAATGTTGGAGTCAAACAAAAAGTGTATCAGCTTCTGGGACTTCTCGATCAGAGTCAAGCCGGCAAAGTGTCGGCTCTGTTTGGAAAAGGCAAGAAGGTCGCGATGAAGATAAACCTGACAGGAGGATCGGGAAGCGCTTCAAGCTCAAAGCTGGGCACATATAAAATAACCGAGGCGATGTGGACTCACCCCGCCGTTTTGCAGGCTGTCGGTCAGTTCATTATTGACGCGGGAGTGAACCCCACAGATCTCTACATTGTGGACGCCTTCTGGGACACAACCTGGAAGAACCCGGGGTCCACGGCACCTTTCGGATCTGACGACGCCTTTGGGTACGCTGACGTTCAAAAAGCTTTAGGCTGCAACGTAGTTGATCTGAACGATACAACTTCTGCAAATATCACAAGCGTATCGACAGGAAGTAATTACTTCAACTTTCCTTCATTCACAATGAACAAGATATTGCAGGATGTCGATGTTTATGTATCGATTCCGAAATTGAAGCATCATTCCGCAGCCGGTCTTACCTGTTCACTCAAGAACCAGATCGGCGCGGTTCCCCAGACATTATATACAATTACGAACGACAATGGACGCAGGGGAATGCTCCACCACGCCAAAAGCACTGATTCCGAATGGAATTACCTGCCTGAAACCATCTGCGATTTGAATGCGGCTCGTCCGATTCATCTTGCCGTGGTTGATGGAATTAAGTGTGCCACAGGCGGCGAAGGAGTCTGGTGCGCAAATTTCTCCC
>JAJYOS010000534.1 GCA_021796055.1 Bacteroidota bacterium | reverse complement strand
CCTTGAGCGAAGACAGTATCCTGTCTTGTACCAGAAGCTGCAACGTCTTGCCCAGAAAAGGCATCGGAATGTCGAGGCGTTCACTGATCTCGTTTATATTGGTGAATTTCCCCGGCTCCTGCGCCGATATGTAAAGCATCGCCTGAAGGGCGTATTCACACTGCCTGCTGAATATTAGAGACATATATCAGACATTTCTATCTGAATATTAACACGAGTTAGTTCTTCAATCAAGTCAATATTCTCCAAAATTTCCTGCTTGCAACACCCTTCCTGTGAATTAACGAGGCCCGACAGCCCAAAGAGACGATCCGCCTTCATTCGAGTGGAATCAGTAACCTTGCGTAAGCCCATTCATTTATTATTGCGCTCAAACTGTTGAATCTGTGATGATAAAGTGTTAAAGTTGGAACAACACGAAAAACAGGAAAAACGGGAAATGCTGCTCGATGAAGCAACCGTAGCTAAGCCGTTAGGCGTCGGTCAAACCGCGCATATTTGCCAAGTCACCACACGAACTATAAACAACTGGATCAAGTCAGGCAAGCTAAAAGCTTACGCAACACCCGGGGGGCATTTTAAGATTTGGCCTTCTGATCTTAAAAAATTCCTGAAAGCGCACAGCATGGACATCAATTTTGACTTCAAAGGAGAACATCGAAGAAAGATCCTTGTAATTGATGACGATGAGTCTTATGCAGAGTTGGTCAGGGAAGTGCTTCTTGACAAGCTGGAAAACTGTGAAGTTACGATAACGCACGATGGATATGAAGCTTTGATCCTACTTGGTGAGCTCCAACCCGAACTAATCGTCCTGGACCTGATGATGCCGGGTATAGACGGCTTCAAGGTCCTTGATCTTATAGCAAGTCGCAAGGCCAACTATCCGCTCAAGGTGCTTGTCCTTTCGGGAAACCTGACCGCCTCGGCTATCGACCGGCTGAGGCGTTCGCGCGCGGACCAATGGCTGGCAAAACCAATTTCCACTGCTGAGCTTGTACACTCAGTGCTGAACCTCCTTGCCGGCGAAGAGCTCGGAGGCATGGGCATCTCTTGAGCATTTCAGGCCTGAATCTCCTTTCTGCATTTCTCTTCCTCTTTCAAACCAGGCCAAGTATCACTCCTATCGCGGACGCAATCAAGTTAATCCCCCGCGACAGCACCGTTGTAAATACAAACATCACTATGACCGTCACGGGTGTCGTGACGACTCCCTCTCCCACGCCCGTCTCATCGCTCGGTTCGTACATTCAGGATAATACCGGTGGAATAAAACTGTTCAGCCTGAATTACGCGGGGGTCCCGCCCAGGTTAGGTGATAGCGTAGTCGCAACCGGGAAACTCGGACTCTTCAGGGGTCAGGAGGAGCTGCTCGATCCCGAGATCAGGATACTCAAGAGTGGAGTGAAGGTCACGCCCATACCGGTTACGCCGGCCCAGGTAGCTTCCGGTGAGTATGAAGGGAGATTGGTCGGCGTTAAGGGCACCGTCCTGAGCAAAGAACAACGACCCAACGGGACGAGCATTCTCATCAGAGGGAGCGGCGGGAACACCGTAGTTTTATATTCCGAGAACTACGCCGTTTCGTCCTACGTCATAAGTCATATACGCAGGGCCGACCTTTTGATGGTCACAGGGGTCATGACGCGGTACACAATGAGCAAGCCCTATCTGGACGGAAACGAGGTCTACCTCAGATTCCCCTCGGACATCGTTCCTTTAGGCCAGGACTTCTTCGCCCGTTATTCATCGGATATAATAATAGCAGCCGTTTTTGCAGCGGCGATTCTGATCATTCTGCTCGTATTCAATTATCTCCTTCGGAGAGAGATCAGGCAGAAAACACAGCGCCTGGAAGAACAGGGGAAATTGTCCGCGGTTTTATACGACAGCATAGCCGAACTAAGCGGCCTCCTCGACCGGAACGAGATAGTTGGACGCATAATCAAGGGCCTGAATCCTCACATAGGAATAACATCAATCATATTCTTTCTCTCATCTGATTCAAACCGGGGGTGGACACTCTACACATTCAAACTGGCTGACAACCAAGTTGAACCAGGCATCAAGGTATTTAGAGGGGGCGCGCTCGCTGGAGCCACGGATCGGTCAGTACTCGGAGACGCCTCGTGGAATATTCCAATAGGCGAGTTTGTATCCGGCCAGGGGAACTTCTCCGATGAAGACATGGGTGTCCTGAATTTCCTGGCAGATTTTTTCGAAGGGAAGAATGTATCCGTAGTAAGACCGCCGGAGGACACATTAGGTTCACTAATACTGTTCGACCATACCGTGCCGTTCACCGAGAGAATCCAGCAGGAATCGGTACTTTCGTATATCAGGCACCTGCTGGCGGCGGTTCGGGGAGCCGAACTCTTCGCCCTTTCACAGAGGCAGGAATTGGCGATTGAGAAACTGTATAACAGCTCGGTGTTCGGACTTCTGACGCTGTCTCTTGACGGGACGATCAAGACGGCAAACATAGTTGCCTCCGGGCTGCTAAACGACAAAGCACCGGTAGGCAAGAAAGTTCAGGATTTCCTTTTCCCCGATGATGCGAGACGCCTCGGTGAACTTCTGCCGAGTCTCGCTGCCGAGGGGACAGAGAAGTTTGTGAGGTTTGAGGCGAAGATCCGCCGGGTTCCCGACACCTCTCCAGAAGTGGAATTCGCCGTCGAGTTCGACGCAGAATTCAAGATCTTCAACGTATCGGTCCAGGATATCGGGGATCGGCGGGCGTTCGAGGACTACACCGCGTATGAACAGAAGATCGGTACGCTCGAGAAAATGGCGTCGTTCCTGTCTCACGATCTGAACAACATAGTGGGAAGCATAACAGGGTACGCATCCCTGCTGAAGAGAAAACTCCCCGCCGAATCGAAAGAGCACCACTACGCGGACATAATAGAAGACGCCGGAAGGCGAACTACGGAATTGGTGAAGCAGGTGCTCGGCTTCGCGCAGATGGATGCCAAGACCATAGAGGTGGTCGACCTGAATGAATTCCTGAAGAACACCGCGGAAGAATTCCAGAAGACACATAGCGAAAAATACATCCTGGCGACAGAATGCGCGGAGCAGCCGATCTACTCCAGAATAAGCACTTCACAATTCAGGCAGGTATTATTCGCCTTACTGGAGAATGCGGCAGAAGCGATGGAGGACGGCGGGACGATACGCTGTACCGCGGGTTTCTCCGATCTACAGGGAGGACATGCCGTTTCCTCTCCCGGCGGCAGGCGCTGCTTCGTGGAGATCGAAGACCATGGCGTCGGGATGGACGAAGCTATCCGGCGAAGAATATTCGAACCGTTCTTCACGACAAAGCGCATTAAAAAGTATACCGGGCTGAGCCTGAGCGCCGCGTTCAATATCGTGAAGCATCATAAGGGATTTATCAGCGTCGATTCCAGACCCGGCGCCGGAACGAAGGTGAGGATATACCTTCCGCGATATTCGGACCAGGAGAGACCTAGAATCGAGACGCCATCTTCGGAATTCATCGACGCAACCGGAGTTAAGATCCTGGTTGTGGATGACGAGAAGAGCGTCCGGCAGCTGGCCCTCGACATCCTGACCGAACAGGGATTCACAGTCGTCACGGGGAACGATGGCAGAGAGGCTCTCGAACGTCTCAAAGAAAACCCCGATGTCAGGCTGGTCGTGCTGGACATGGTGATGCCGGTGATGGGTGGAAAGGAGGCTTGCATAGCGATCAAGAAGCTGCCCACCCCGCCAAAAGTCTTAATCTGTACCGGCTTTAGTGAGTTGTCCGATCTTGAGACTATTTTGGGAAGCTATGCCGATGGCTTGCTTCAGAAGCCCTACCGCACCGCCGATTTACTGAAAATGGTCTCCAGTATTCTGAGGAATGGATCGGACCGAAGGCACGGGCCGACGGTACAGTAAGGGCTAATTTTGGGCCGGAAAGCGACATTCTTAGTCGATCTGGCCACGGTTTCTCTCCAAACTGAGGTCAGTTACATACATAGTTTATTTGATGCGGACTTTGCGGCGCCATGAAGACACCAAACAAAACTTGAGTTAAAGTCAATTCTCAAGCTAAATATCTTGACTTTACTCATTGATGACAATAATTTGCTCATCGACACTCGACCAAAATGAGTGTCGTTTAGAAACTGGTTTAGGTCTTAAAGTAAGATAGCTGCTGTCGGAGCTGTGGGCGCGAGGGACGGTTCTGATATTCACGACAGTGCCGAAAGCAGCTGAAATTTCAATATATAGGGAGGAGTGTCAATGGGCTATACAGATACGTTCACCTCTGAGGACATAAAGGCGCAGTCAAAGTGGGGCGGCCTGTCGGTGCGGCGTCATTTCACAAAAAAAGGGATCCATCCATTCGATGAGATCAACTGGGAACAGCGAACCGCGTCCATTTCGAACGAGAAGGGCGAGGTAATATTCCAGCAGGACAACGTTGAAATCCCCGATTTCTGGAGCATGACGGCGACAAACGTGGTAGTTTCGAAGTATTTTCACGGTCAACTCGGGACTCCGGAAAGAGAATTCAGCGTGAAACAGCTCGTAGACCGTGTAGCGCGTACCTTCACGAAATGGGGCATCAAGGGTGGTTATTTCGCTTCCGACGAGGATGCGTCGGCATTTTTCGACGAACTGACGTACCTGCTCGTGAACCAGTATGTATCCTTCAATAGTCCGGTCTGGTTCAACGTCGGCATCGAGGATAAGCCGCAATGCTCTGCCTGTTTCATCAACTCGGTCAGGGACACCATGGAGTCGATTCTCGAGCTTGCCAAGACCGAAGGAATGCTTTTTAAATGGGGAAGCGGTACAGGGACCAATTTCTCGACTTTAAGATCCTCGAAGGAGAAACTCCCGGGTGGTGGTACAGCTTCTGGTCCAGTCTCATTCCTGCGCGGATTCGATTCGTTCGCAGGAGTGATCAAATCGGGTGGAAAAACGCGCCGCGCCGCAAAGATGGTGATCCTCAACGCAGAACACCCCGATATACTCGACTTCATCAGAAGTAAATCAGAGGAAGAAAAGAAGGCCTGGGCATTGATTCACG
>JAJYOS010000533.1 GCA_021796055.1 Bacteroidota bacterium | reverse complement strand
TGGCTATGAAAACCAGAGCTATAAGTATCAAAGAGCCGATAATCCCGACTCGAATAGTGGGCAGATCATAAATCACGCCTATACCGTGGAACAACCTGAAAAGACTTAGCAGCAGGAGAGCCACAAGAATCACAGCCGCGGCCCAAACGAACCTTGGATCACCAAGCAATCTGAAAAGTATCATATCCACAAGAATCAACGCTGCCATCGGAAGCACCGACCAGGTGGCAACAGTGAATGCGCTCACCATCTGCAACCTTATTTTCACTGCAAAAGAGAAGAGCTTTATTATCAACGTAATGATCGCGATCAAGACCATGAACAGAACGGTGAAGGCAATTATAAAGCTGACCGGATGCCAGATGAGATAGTCGATCCTGATCTTAAGGAAATCACCCGGGATGATCAGACCGAGCATCCTATCGAAGACGTAATTATCCTTGAAGGCGTATACAAGGCTGGAAAGGTATATAGCTATTCCACCGGATACCAATAAAAGCACGGTTGTTGTCTGAAAAGCCGATATCATCCGCTGGTCGCGGATATCTGCAAAGAAATTGTACGGACGAAATACCGCGCGAGTCGCACTTTCCCTGAACCAGCGACGGCTGTAGTGAAGATAGGTTATCAAAACCAGCAGAAGCGTCGATAATATCACGAAGATGATGGGCGGAGTGTCCGAATAATTTCCGATCGGAAGAGTAGGAAGCGTCTCATCGTTGAAGAGAGCTCTAACCGCGGCGAATGACGGACGCTTCTCCCGCCAATAACTGACAAGCCCGTAAGTGTAAAGGTATGGATGACCATTCTGAAGGAGATGCGGAACCGCGCCCTTCCAGTCGGAGTAGCTGTTTACTGATATTCCCGCAAAGTTACCATGCTCAACCGCTTCGTAGGCATCTACAAGATATCTCGCCTGGTGTTCAAGTGAGAGCGGGTCTGAATACCCGTTGTGATTTCTCATCTGAGTCTGGGTCCCGACCGACGAAATCCAGTAAGTCTGCCCTCCAGATGAAGCGACAGAAATATCAGCGAGAAAATTCTTGAGCTTGCTTGAAGAGTTGAAAGGAGACAAATCCAACCCGACGAAATCGGCGGCTGTGGCGATCGTGTCGGCCATGCCGGTAAGCGGGGTATAGTAAAGAAGTTTGTCCGTTTCTTTGTGGACAATTGAAGCAGCTGCAACAAGATAGTTGCGGGTCGCGGTAGCCGTTGGGTCAAGGTTGCTTCCCGCCGAGACCGCCACGACGGAAGGATGCGAGCAAGTATTCTGAACAACTTCCTGGAGATACCCCTGCAGGGAGCTTCGGTACCTTTCCGATCCAAGGACAGACGCAGGCGCATCGACGAGCGGCACCTCTTCGAACACCATCAGTCCGAAACGGTCGCAGAGATCAAGCAACCCCTGCGAAGGAGGATACGCGACGACCCGGATTGCATTAGCGCCCAGAGTCTTTATAACCGCGACATCCTTTTCCAACTGGACCTCGCTTACCGCCGCACCGACTCCCGGATAATCGGCGGTATAATTCACGCTCTTGACAAATGTCGGCTCGCCGTTCAGGTAGAACCGCCCATCCGAAACTGTCATCGTCCTGAATCCCAAATTCTGAGAGTATTGATCCAGCATCGTCTTGCCATTGTAGACGAAGTACTCGATCGAGTAGAGATTGGGATGCGAAGGCGACCATAGGTTCGGATTCTGAACGGTGAGCGAAAGATTTATCTTGACGTTATGGTTTTGGGTAAGATCAAAGTTCACATCCGCTGACTTTGCCACGACGTTGCCCGTCGATTTATCGACGAGGGTCGCGCGCGCGATAAGCGGTATAGTAGTCGCGCCTGAGTCTATCCCGTATCTGGAATAATCTGCCGCATACACGATGAAGTTGCTCTCCACATTCGCAGCCGTGTTGGACGAGTTGAGCTGTGTCTTGAACGTGGGATGATCGATATAGACGGGAGGCCTGACTTCGAGATAAACATCTCTAAAGAGTCCTCCATAACATTTTCGCTGGAAGGCGAGCTGCTTCAACGGAATTGTCGAAACAGGATTGAGCTTATTGCTGCTCAGAATGTCAATTACGTTCTCAGATCCTGCCTGTAATAACCTGTCGGGGATGCGAACGTCGATTCTGGAATACGCTCCATTATGAATCGCGACAAATTCGTTGTTTATCCTGACTTCGGTGGATACGCCCCCGTTTCCAAGGACAAGACCGAAGACGTTTTGATTAACAAAGGCCGCCGGCATGTAGACTCTCTTGCGGAAGATAACCCTGCCATCGTAATCGAATGTAGAAGGGGTGTTTATGCTTTGCCAGCTCTTCCCACCATTGACGGAGGCCTCCCAAGCGCCATCCAGATTGATTCTCCCTCTGGTTGGCGTTACCTGCTCATATTGGAGACCGTGATCAGCAAGCTCAGTTTGCGGGCTTTCGCTCTGCTGGGCGTAAGAAACGCACGAAAAAATCGCCCAAACGAACAAAAACACGGGAAAAGCCAGTTTTGGAAGCTTAAAGGGGGACATTTATCGAGGTTTAACTCCCATTGTTTCTAAATTTAACAAAATCGGGAGGGGAATGCAATCGATGAAGAAGGGCAATTGGCCTCAATTTCACTGTTGAAGCTGCGGAATAGCCCTTCTCGCGGCAATCTCTCCGACTTTAATCATCTCATCAAGTTTATCAAAGTTTGCCCAGGTTGTGTTACCAACCTCAGGATGAATCACGAGATCCGAGCTTCGCAGTTGCATCTCTGTCAAATAGTGGTTTGTGATCTCGCCGGACCTCATTGCAATTTCAAAGGCAGTGTCGAGTCGCTCTTCCCTTTTCAACTCCACGGAAACATCGACAGCGATGACCTTCCCTTTCGAAAGACTCCTGGCCGCAGCCACAGGCACTGTGCTCGTCGTACTTCCATCGATCAGAACTCGCCTAGCCACTCTAGCGGGCTCGACGAATCCGGGGATCGAAGAGCTCGCCACGATGGCCGGGATTACTCTTCCCTCTTTTAAAACAACCTCGCTCCCGGTTCTCAGATCGGCTGCCACGCAGGCAAACGGTATCTTCAGATCGGAGAATCGCACGTCAGGAATCAAATACTGAAATGCCTCTTCCAATATGTTACTGGAAAAAACCGCGTGCATGGAAGCGGCTTTAAGATATATGAAACGCTTCCCTAGTTTCGCGATGGTCTTTTCCGGTTCCTGAAGAATCAATGGGTTCTCAGAAACGAGAAAAAAGGTACGGGCATATTTTTCGAAGAATGCGCTCGATAGGAATTTCCTGAATACTTCCTCGACCTCGACAGCATCGCGGTAATAAGCGAACATCGCTCCGATAACGGAGCCCATGCTAGTTCCGGCGATCGCTCCTATCTCCACTCCTTCGCTCTGGAGAACTTTCAACACGCCGATATGCGCGAGGCCTCTCGCGCCACCACCACCCAGCGCGAGGACGAACCCGGCGGATTTTCTCCTGAATGCCGTCATACGTTCTCAGTCACACTCTCGGGGGTTCTGAGCGGTCAGCTCTACCGTGTACTTCGCCGAAGTCGCGTGTATCAGCTTACGCGCTCCACTACGAATTCGGTCAGCTTGAGTAGCGACTCTTTCGCTTCCGAGCACGCAATCCCTTCCAATTCATTCCGCGCTTTCATTACAAGTTCTTCTGCTTTTCTATGAGCACGTTCGATACCTCCGTATTCCTGCGCGAATTCTATGACCTCTTTTATCCTTGATCCGCTCTTACCTTTTTTCAGCAACTTGAGGATCGACGCGGCAGCCTGCCTCGGCGCGTTTTCAAAAGCATAGATCAAAGGCAAAGTCACTTTCCGTTCTTTTATGTCGCCACCTATCGGCTTGCCTAATGTTCCCTTCTTCCCTTCGTAATCGAGGACATCGTCTCGGATCTGAAATGCGAGTCCTATGTATTCGCCAAATTCCCTGAAGTGGGCGATCACCTCGGAGTCCTGGCACGCGCTCGCGGCTCCAAGTTCGCAGCACGTCGACATGAACGAAGCAGTCTTGTCAGAGATTATCTTGAAGTATGTCTCTTCATCCATATCAAGCTGTCTAGATTTTTGTATCTGAAGCAACTCTCCTTCGCTCATTCGCTTAACGGCCACAGAGCATATTTTGAGAAAAGTGAACTCGTCATTTTCAAGCGATAGGAGCAGGCCACGCGAGAGCAAGTAGTCTCCCATCAGCACTGCCACCTTGTTCTTCCATACGGCGTTTATGGAAGCGATGCCTCTGCGGGTGTCGGCGCTGTCGACGACATCGTCGTGTATCAACGTCGCCGTGTGAAGCAGCTCGACGAGTGTCGCGGCCCTGTACGTGCCAGGGTTAATCCCACCGGAGGCTTCTGCGGTTAAGAGCACAAGGATTGGGCGTATCTTCTTCCCTTTTTGGCGGAGCATGTATCTCGCAACCGTATCGACAATTCCCACTCTCGAACGGACCGCTTGTCTGAATTCACCGTTGAATATTTTAACCTCATCGCGAATCGGTGCGATGATCTCATCAAGATTCAAATTTCACCTGTAGAAATTTACTCGGACGCCGCTTTCTTCTTTTCCTTATTCGTCCTGGTGACTCTAACGACTACAATAGAAATCTCATACAAAATGTAGAAAGGGACGGCAATCATTATCTGACTCCCGACGTCGGGAGGAGTGATCGCAGCTGAGACGAAAAGGATCACCACTATCGCGTGCCTCCTGTACTTCTTTAGGAACGATGCGGAAAGAATACCGATCTTCGCAAGAAAATAGGACAGCATTGGAAGTTCGAACACCGCGCCGCACGCGAGTAGAATCCCCGTTATGAAACTGAAGTAGGCCTGTACATCAATGATATTCTCGATATACTTTGTCCCGAACCCCGAGAAGAACGAAAGAGCATTGGGAATCAAGACGAAATATCCGAAAGCTCCGCCGAAGAGAAAGAAGATGGTGGAGAAAAAAACGATCGACGAAATATACTTCCGCTCGTTCGGATACAACGCCGGCTCGACAAACTTCCAGAACTGGTACAGGGTGTTCGGCAAGCTCAGGAC
>JAJYOS010000532.1 GCA_021796055.1 Bacteroidota bacterium | reverse complement strand
CGCCGCCTCCTGCAGCGCCGACGTAATATATGCTCGGCTGACCGGGAATACCGGCAACCGCGCTGACTCTCCCACCGCCGGCGGCCGGCCCGATACTTCTGAATTTGATGTTATGCATTACATCGAAGCCATCAGTTTTTGCCGCAGCAAGAAGAGGAAGCAGGCATATTAGCATTGCAACGCCTGCCATTCCTTTCAGAGCATTGCCTCTCTTCTTTTCTGGCATTTGGATTTCCTCCATTTTGTGATTAAGGTTTACGCAAAGCTTTCCGAAACGGGTTATCTTTCGTCTGACTTTGACGTTTGGTACTTCTGTTTTCATCTACAAGCTTCAAATGACTTCCACACCCTTCATCGCAATCAGTAGAACCGAATCGAGGGACAATTATTCTCCCATCTGTACCAGTGTTAAGTTTACATTCACTGATTTCCGATAAGACTATGCGCGTGAATGATATGCCCGGGTCTGCGAGCAAATAGTCGATGTGCCAATGCTTCTTCCTTGCTCCCGTCAGATGCCGAAGGACTCTCGCGCGTATGTTCCTCTTCGCGCTTCCGGTGTAGACATAATTCCCTGCCGGGAGATAATGTATTCCAAGCTTCCCTATCTTAAGAGTCAATGGGGCACTGAGTTTGAAATGTATCTGGTAAGACACATATGGGCTGTTCGCTGGAACAATAGCAGGAAACGATTGTACTTTCACAATCTCTATGGTTCTCATTAGATCATTCTTGCCAGTACTCGTCAGGCGGCCTGTCACTCGTGCGAGCCGCGATGCGCGGCGGTGCCACCAAACAATTCGTTTCCCTCACACGTCATTAAGCCGTGCCGCGCGAGGGTTATTCAATTAGACGAGCGCTAACGGCCAAGGTTCGAGGCGCTCGCGGGTACCAACAGCTTCTGTCCCGCCATCAGATACCGTCCCTGCGGCAGATTATTCATCTCTGTCAGATCGTTTACGGTTAAGCCGTATCTTTGAGCAATCCTGACAAGCGAATCGCCTTCTTTGACGACATACGTCGTCGTTCCCGAGCTGTCCGACCTGCCTGGCTCAATACTAGTAGCCAGGAGGACTGGATGACATGACGCAGGAAGTTCTATGGTCCACCGACCGGCAGGAAGCACCCTCCTCAGCACCCAGGGATTCAGGTATTTCACCTCTTGGTACGTAGTGCCCTGTTGCCTGGCCCAGGCGGCGAGATTGTAAATGCTTCCCGCGTCCACAAGTTTGGTTTGAGGAGCCGGGTAGAATTCATCGGCATTCAGATCGAATCCATACCTCCGGTAATGCGACATTATTTGTTTTATGGCGACGATCCTAAAAATAAACCGTGAGGTCTGGTCGTTGAGGTGCAAATCGTAGTAATCATGAGTCATCTGGTAACGAACGGTGGCAAGCATTCCGTTTTGTCCCATGTTGTACGCGGCGACGGCAGTGGTCCAGTTGCCGAACACCGAGTGCAGGTCTGAAAGATATTTCAGCGCGGCAACTGTTGCCTTTCGAAAATTGTAGCGCTCATCGACATTATAATTGACGATGAGTCCGTAGCGCCATGCGGTCGCTCTCGTGAACTGCCATATCCCTGCAGCTCCAGCGTAAGAGACAAGATTTCTGAGAGCGCTTTCTGCCACAGGCAGATACTTGAGATCCTGAGGCAGATTCATTTCCCGCAGCTTCTTTTCGATATACGGAAAATATACGGCACTGCGCTTTAGATCCAGAATTATCTGCGCGTCGGACAATTCTATGTAGAATGCCTGTTCCATCCTACGCCGGACGTATTCATCACGGAGAGGCATCCCTTCCCCACAGAATTCAAGCGTGTCCGGGATGTGGTAAGTCGACAAACGGCTTACATAGCTCGCACCGACAGAGTTTGATGGAGTGCCAAGTCCGAATTTATGTGTGAATATCGCAAAGAGCGCCGCGAGCAAGATGCCGATCGGTACGCCCACGAAGACGAAAGATTTAGAAATTCGTGACATATCCGTGCCTGATCCCAAAGTCTGTAATTATGCTGACCGCCTCCGCCGGATCGTCACAAACGTTAAAGATGTCAAGGTCAGCCTCTGAAATGCTTCCTTCGGCGAGAGCGGTCTCCTTTATCCATGCAAGAAGCTTTTCCCAATACTCCTTCCCCATCAGGATTACCGGAAACCTCTTCGTCTTCTTTGTCTGTATTAGAGTGATTGCCTCGGAAAATTCGTCGAGGGTACCATACCCACCAGGCATGACCACGAATCCCTGCGCGTACTTTACAAACATCACCTTTCGGACGAAGAAGTGCTGAAAGGTCATCAATTTATCCTGATCTATGTAGTCATTCGATTTCTGCTCAAAAGGCAGCTCGATATTGAGTCCGATAGATTCTCCCCCCGCTTCGCGCGCTCCGCGATTGGCGGCTTCCATCAAGCCACCGCCACCGCCGCTGACTATCGCGTAACCGGTCTTTGCTAGCTCGTAAGCTACCTGGCGCGTTAGCTCGTAGTACTTACTTCCCGGCTTCATTCTCGCAGATCCAAAAATAGAGACAGCGGGCGATGCCCTGCTGAGAAGGTCGAATCCATCGACAAACTCGGACATTATCTTGAAAATTCGCCAAATATCCCTTTGACGCGCCTCTAGGATTGACATGCGATCGTTGTTCGGGGCATGATTGATAGTAGTGCTCATATCAGATTCTTCCATCAAGAAAGTTTTGAAGAAGGGTTTTTCCGTTGTCCGTCATTATGGACTCGGGATGAAATTGGACGCCGACAGTCGGATAATCGCGATGCTTCAACCCCATGATTAGGTTGTCTTCCGTCCACGAAATGACATCGAGCTGTTCTGGCAAATCTTGCCTGTCGACGATCAGCGAATGATATCTCGTCGCGGGAAAAGGTATTGGAAGAGAATTAAATATCGATCTGCCGTTATGCAAGATTTGCGAGATTTTCCCGTGCATCGGGACAGGCGCCTTGACGATCCGTCCTCCGAAGACTTCGCCGATTGCTTGATGTCCAAGGCAAACGCCAAGTATAGGCACGGACTTGTGAAACGTCTTTACGACGTTCTCCGATATTCCCGCCTCGGCAGGCGTTTTCGGGCCGGGAGAAATTACGATCGCTTCAGGCTGTTTTCTTCCGATTTCCTCGAGCGTGATTTTGTCATTGCGAGCAACCGAAACATCTGCCCCAAGCTCGGAAAGATACTGGTACAGGTTGTATGTGAAGGAATCGTAGTTATCTATCAAAAGAATCATTGAAACTTATCCAGTACTTTAACCGCTTCCAGATTGGCCCTCATCTTGTTCAGTGACTCATTGTATTCGCGTTCCGGATCGGAATCGTACACTATTCCGGCTCCCGCCTGCAGATAAGCGATGTCCCCCTCTACAACGAACGTCCTGATGGCAATGCATGTGTCCATGTTATTGTTGAAATCTATATAACCGACAGTTCCGCCGTAGATTTGTCTCGGTGTAGTCTCTAACTCTGAGATGATTTCCATGGCGCGGACTTTCGGCGCCCCACTCAGCGTCCCGGCGGGAAAACACGCCGCGAGCGTCTCGACGGCATCTCTGCCTGCATCTATCGTTCCGATCACATCGGAGACTATGTGCATTACGTGAGAGAACTTCTCGACGTGCATGAAATTTTCCACGCGCACTGTGCCGGTCGACGCGACACGTCCTATGTCGTTGCGGCCAAGATCGACAAGCATCACGTGCTCCGCCTTTTCCTTTTCGTCCGTCACGAGCTGCCGGGTGAAGCGCTCGTCTTCATCAACCGTCGCTCCTCGCGGGCTGGTACCGGCAATCGGGCGCATCTCGATTCGTTTGCCTTCCTTGCGTACAAACATCTCGGGCGACGATCCTATCACCCCTAACCGCTCTTTTCCTTTTCCAAACTCGAGGTAAAACATGTATGGTGAAGGATTGAGCGCCCTCACGCTCCTGTAAAGGAGAAAGGGATCGCCGTCCAGCGCAAACTCAGCGCGTTGCGAAAGGACGACCTGGAAAATGTCTCCTTCCACTATGTATTGCTTGGCCCTTGAAACGATTTGCTCGTATCGTTCTTTTGTCATGTTGAACTTCGGTTCGCCGACCGAGCAGCGAAGCGACGCAGGACCCAAACCGCGGTCTCCTATGAGATCGACGATCCTTCTTGCGTAGGAAACTCGATCGTTAAGAACATTTTCAAGCGAAGAGGCGTCTCCCGTTAAGGGTATCAAGGTGACAATGACGACTCTCCTCTTCAGATTGTCGACAGCCAGAATCGTATCGTAAAAATTGAGAAATACTTCCGGTACCTGCTTCCCGGATTCGCCTACCGGAATCGCCTCCAAATATTTCACGAAATCGTATCCGAAATAGCCGACGGCGCCTCCGGCAAGTCGTGGAAGATTCTCTACAGGAAAAACCCTAAAACCCGAAAAGAAGTTCTTTAATTCTGATATAGGCGAACCGGCATTCTTTTTCTCCACACCATCGATAACGACTTTTCCGCCAATAACCCGAAAGCTCGTGAAAGGATTTACCCCCATGAATGAATACCGGCCGATCTTCTCGCCCCCGTCCGCGCTCTCGAGCAGGAAGCTGTTGTCGCCGAGGGTCCTCAGTCTTAGATATAGTCCGACAGGCGTGTAAATGTCCTGGAGTGATTCTACCACGACAGGATAATGAGTATACCCCGCTTTATTCGCCTTCTCCAGTTCGGTTATTTCCGGGATATGCTCAACTGTCGATGCCATCTGGGCTCAGTCTAATACTTTGAATGTGGGATATTTTTTCGATGTGAAAATGTCTCTTTAGTTTCCTTTGTAATTAGCGAGGAGCTCAGCGGCTTTTCTTACTTGAGACATCGAAACATCCAGGTGAGTAACCGCGCGCAACTTTCCCGCGCTTCCTGCTGATACCAGGACTCCCATCGCCTTTGCATCGGCAATGAACCGGTCGGCGCTCATTTTATGTTTTATTCCAAAAATGATGATGTTCGTTT
Source organism: Bacteroidota bacterium (assembly GCA_021796055.1). The sequence goes on along the minus strand of JAJYOS010000532.1, from coordinate 80 downwards.
CGACATGATCAACGTTGACATCATACATGGATGAGTCGCGCAGTATTGTCGCAAAGGTCTTCGCCTTTTCGTGATCCTCG
>JAJYOS010000009.1:16140-19919 GCA_021796055.1 Bacteroidota bacterium | reverse complement strand
CCCGGTACTCTGATAGGCATGAATCGGCGTAGAGCAACACCCTTCCGTATTCGCGCAATTTGTAATAACCGAAGCAGAGTGACCGAATGAAATCTAGATTTCCTGGATATAATTGGTGAAGCTCGAGCGAAAGCCTAACTATACCAGAGTAGTTTTTCTTATCTACGTAAACTATGTCGGCGAGAAACGATGCCGCTTCAGCTTTCGAAAAGTTTCCAAGCTTCGCAGCCTTTTTCAACTCATCGATTCCAACTTTTTCGTTCCCGTTAATCCCGAGTACGAGCGCTATGGGCTTCAGGTACCAAGGGAGGTGAGCCGCATAGTAATTAAAAGCACCGATGCCTGAATAAGCGTCATAGAAATGAGGATCGAGCTTCACTGCTTTTTCCAGAATCTTTCTGCTTTTCATCCCATCAGCCATAAGACCGAACCAGTCGCTCTTGGCTGCTTCGTATCTTGAACGATAGACCAGCGCGCTTGCGTAGTGAAAGAGCGAATGTACGTTTTTCGGATCAGATTCAACACGATCCTTGGAAAGTTCGCACGCCTTTTCTACGAGAACAACGTATCTGTTCCAGATGCTGTCAGGCGATTTGAAGCAATGCTCCGCGATCATCTTTGAGTAGATGCCGCAGCTGTAAATGTATCCCTCTGGCCTGTCTGGGTAAGAGCTAATCATAGAGTCGGCAAACCCGAGCGCGCGAGTGAAGCGGTAGTTATAAGTGTTCACAACGGTCGAGTCGATGAGCGCGCCCAGGCTTGTGTGAACGGACGAACGGTCCGTCGACAGCGCCTCGGCATGTGAGGCAAACATAACCGTGACTGCAACCATCGCGGCAGCGGCGAGAAAGTTTTTTGTCAAATTTTATCCGTCAGAGCTCGGTATACCCGAAATAGACTTTCTTTCCGTCTATCATGACCGGGCGTTTGATAAGGTTCGGATCTTTAAGCATGAGGTCGATGAGCTCAGATTTATCGATTTTCCTATTGGCAAGCTTCAGTTCCTTGTAAGGCTTGGAATGTTTGTTGATGAAAGCATCGAGGTTGTTGGGGTCGATGTGCTCCTCGAGAAAGTCTCTCGAAGGAGGGTTCTTGACGATATCCATCTCGTCGAACGAGATTTTCGCCTTCGTCAGATATTCCTTCTCCTTTTTGCATGTGACGCACGTCGACTTCTGGTACATCACTATCTTCTTCAAGAGATTCTCTCCTTAACAAGAATTCTTTCCGCAGGCTTATTCGCCGAAAACACATAGGACGAAACGACTTGCTCGACGGCGGACTTAGTCTTGGCGTCGTCGTTACCCCGAACCACGGTGAGCACGTCGCCCGCTGAGACTTTATCACCAACTTTCTTCAACATCGTAATGCCTACGACTGGATCAACTTTGTCACCAACTTTAGCGCGACCACCGCCAAGTTTGACGTTCGCCATTCCAATCCCGAATGTGTCGATGGCAGACACGTACCCGCTCTCCACGGCCTTCGCCTCTAGAATGGACCGCGCCTTCGGATATCTATCCGGGTTCTCGACAACTTTCAAATCGCCGCCTTGCGCAGTAACCATCTCGAGGAATTTCTCATATCCAGCGCCCGAAGTAATTGCTTTATCCACTTCTTTTTCAGCCGACGTCAGACTTTCCCCGGTGGAAAGATAAATCATTTCCGCCGTTAACCGTTTTGTGAGCTCAATGACGTCTTGGGCATCCGACTCGCCCCGCAACACTCTAATCGACTCCACAATTTCATTCCAGTTGCCGACCTCCCTGCCTAGCGGCTGACTCATGTCCGTCAGGTAAGCAGTTACCTTTTTGCCGTAAAGCTTACCCACCCCCACCATCTTTTTCGCGAGTCTTCGCGCATCCGCGCTTTTCTTCATGAACGCACCGCTACCAAACTTCACGTCCAAGACCAGTGCGTCGATTCCCTCAGAGAGTTTCTTACTCATGATACTTGATGTTATGAGCGGTATCGATTCCACTGTCGCAGTAACGTCCCTCAGCGCGTAAAGCTTCCTGTCCGCGGGGACGAGATCTTCCGACTGCGCGCTCATGACGAGGCCGACGCGCGAGAGAATTTGCTTATACTCGTCAATCGACATCTGGGTTCTGAATCCAGGAATGGACTCAAGCTTGTCGACCGTTCCGCCTGTGTGTCCAAGGCCTCTGCCGGAAACCATCGGGACCTTCACGCCGCACGCCGCGGCAAGCGGAGCGAGAATGAGAGATATCTTGTCGCCGACGCCACCCGTAGAATGCTTGTCAGCTTTCGGGCCTGGAACTCCCGAAAGATCCACGATTATACCCGTAGACATCATCGCCTTGGTGAGGTAAAGAATTTCTTCGTCGCTCATACCGGTAAAGAAAGTTGCCATGAGTAACGAAGACGCCTGATAATCCGGTATGTTGCCGGATGCGTACTCTTTGACGAAATACTCCAGCTCTTCGCTGGAGAGGCTGCTGCCGTCCCGTTTCTTCCGAATTATTTCGTAAGCCGAAAACATCACGCGCCCTGAAGCTTCTCAAGGAAGAATAATCCCACGATGGTCTTCGCGTCGACTATCTCATTTCGCCTTACCATATCGAACGCCTCCGCTGGAGAGAAATACTTGAGCGATAGCCCAAGTTCTCCCTCTTCGAGCTGCTGCTTGCCGTCCTTCAAATCCCTTGCGATGAAAATATGGAGCTTCTCCGTGCAGAAACCTGGAGTGGTGTAAATCGCCGTAAGCTTCTCGATCCGCCCGGCGTCGTAACCGGTCTCTTCCTTCAGCTCGCGCCTCGCGCATTCTTCGGGCGGCTCGCCCGGTTCAAGCTTTCCTGCGGGGAGTTCATAGAGATACTCTTTGAGAGGATAACGGTACTGGTACACGAAGGCAATTCTTCCGTCGTTTAACACGGGCAAAACTACTGCTCCGCCAAAATGTTCCGCGACTTCCCGGACTCCCTTATTCCCCGATTCGTACTCCACCTCGTCCACGATGGTGTTGAAGACTCTTCCCCTGTAGATGACTTTATGATCGATTACTTTCAGAGACATAATATATCCTTGTTTGGGCGACTGACTACTGTAAGCTTAGCATGCCGGTGCCCGCATCGTCAGAGCCTTGGCACCGACATTGCGCTATTTCGTGGAGGCATCCAACTTACGGCTTCCAGGCTTCACGATGGGAACATTTTCCTTGCACAGGGGACATGACTCCGGTTGGTATACCGGCACCTCCATCTTGAGAAGCGGAAAGAATTCCGCGCCGAAGTTTATCGGCTCCCGGCTCCTGTCCACGATGCTAGCCACGCCGACCACCACGCCGCCACGAGCTTTAACAAGCTCTACGACTTCGAGTACGCTTCCACCCGTAGTGACGACGTCCTCGCACACCAGCACGCGTTCTCCGGGCTTAACCTCGAAACCACGCCGAAGCGACATTGTCTTATCCTCGCGTTCCGCGAAGACGCCGCGCACGCGGAGCTGGCGGGCAACTTCCTGTCCGACCATTATTCCGCCGATTGCCGGCGCCACAACGAGCTCGACTCTCCAGTCGTGGAAATGCCTGAAGATATCGCCGCAAAGGAGCTCATTGTACTGCGGATATTGAAGCACCTTCGCGCACTGGAAATATTCTGAGCTGTGAAGTCCGCTTGTAAGTCGGAAGTGCCCATGCTGAAGCGCGCCGGTCGATTTGAAGAGTTCCAGAATCTTATCTTTTTCCATGATGCCTTGTAAATCCTTATTATCGTTCCGTCCGACAACACGCAGAGAATACAGGAAGGGCATATCACGAT
>JAJYOS010000009.1:0-16130 GCA_021796055.1 Bacteroidota bacterium | reverse complement strand
GCCTTGTAAATCCTTATTTTCTTCGCCCGCGGTGACTTACGGACTTATTTCGCAGATCCTTAGGTATATGATGCGCGAACAAGAATTTTATCCGCGGGGAGCGCCCAGTCTAGGCTCCGACAAACGTGTCTATTTTTTCGGCTAGGTCGAAATCCTTCGAGGTGAGTCCTTCCTCACTGTAGGTCGTGAGGACAATCTTCACCCTGCTGTATTCGATGGTCATGTCCGGGTGATGTTGAACTTTCTCTGCCTCAAGAGCGATCTTCACAACAAATGCCATTGACTCTGAGAAGTCCTTAAACTTGTACTCCTTTTTAATCGTGTCGCCTGACAGCTGCCAACCTTGCAGCTTAGACATTCTTAAGTCTATTTCCTGCTTCTTGAGTTTCATGACGTACCTTCCGTTTTATCGTTTTTTGCTGTCCCTCGATCAGCCGAAAAGTTCCATCTCCACAAGTTCGGAGATAATGTGACCTATCGTGATATGCCCTTCCTGTATTCTCTGCGTGTTGTCGGACGGAACGATAATCGGCAGATCGCATTTGTTTTTCAGCTTTCCGCCGTCTTTGCCAAGGAATCCGATCACCGTCATTCCGTTCTCATGCGCCTTATCCGCAGCGAGGAGAATGTTGGAGGAGTTTCCGCTTGTCGAGATTCCGACGAGCACATCCCCCTTCCGGCCCAGCGCTTCCACCAACCTCGCGAATGTATTTTCAAAGCCAATATCGTTTCCTCCTGCCGTGAGCGCCGAAGTATCGGTGGTCAGCGCAATCGCGGGGAGACCCTTCCTCTTTATATCATGGTTCAAGCGGATGGTGAACTCGGTAGCTATGTGCTGCGAGTCCGCCGCGCTGCCACCGTTACCACAAAACAGAATCTTACTATCTTTCTTCAGCGCGTCTCTAACGATCGTGACTGCGCGTGATATATCTTCAAAACACGAATTCAGAATCGCTTTCTTAGTTGCCGCACTTTCTTCAAGAGATTCTCTGATAAACTTTGTGCGATCTACCACTATATGGCTGCTCCTTTCAAGGTCAGTCTGTTTTGATCATATGAAAACCGACTAAACAACGGTCGGTATAGTCTGCTTAAAATGGACGGCATTCGCGAAATCTCCAAGCTTGCCGGAGTTGCCGTTCTTTTCAAAAAAATTCCCTGTCACGATGAAAGATGCTCCCGCCCTGGCCAGCTCGCTTGCGGCCCCAGGGTCCTTGATTCCGCCGCCGACTATCACCGGCATCCTTACCGATTTGGAGACGGCATGGACCATTTCCTTCGGGACGTGAGCCAGTGCGCCGCTGCCCGCTTCCAGATAGACCAGCTGAAAGCCGAACATGTCCGCGGCGAGCGAGTATGCACACGCGATCTCAGCCTTCTCCCGCGGAATCGGAAGGCTATCTGACATGAAGTGCGCCGTTGTCAACTTGCCCGATTCTATCAGCAAATAAGCCGTGGATATCGTCTCGAGATTATGCTGCCTTATGAGCGGAGAGGCGTGCACATGATTACCGATGATAAGATCGGTGTTTCTTGAAGTGAGCGCGGACAGAAACAGTATGGCGTCCGCCTGGGCCGAAATCTGAAATAGACTCCCCGGGAAAATGATGACTGGCACCTTCGCATACTTCTTAATCTCGCTCAACGATCGCTCAAAAATGTCGCGTGTCATGAGGCTGCTTCCGACGAGAAAGGCGTCGACGCCTGAATCCTGCGCATGTTTGACAACCGCGCCGAGATTCTCTCCGGCAAGTTTGTCGGGATCCAGGAGAAGCAGGAATCCAGCCCCCTTCCGCTCGCGTATGTCGAGAAGGTAGTCGAAAGTTTTCATTTGCCTCCTATTTTAAAAGCTGCCTCACGATTTCAGGCACGCTGTCGACTGCGTCACGTATTTTAGATTGGTCTTTGCCGCCGGCGGTCGCGAAATTCGGTCTTCCTCCTCCACCACCGCCGACCTTGCGAGCGACCTCGTTCACTATCTTGCCGGCATGGAGTTTCTTTTCCGATATCGCATCCTGCGACACGCTCGAGACGAACATAGCTTTCTCCCCGATCTTGCTTCCGAGGACAATAACACCGCTGCCCAGCTTGTCTTTCAAATAATCGGCGACCTGTTTAAGCTCGTCATCCGAATTGACTTCGACAAGCCCGTAAACCACTTTCACGCCTTCGACTAACCCGTCCTGGCCCGCGGCGTGGAGGAGCTTTTCGGCGACGGACATAGCGGATCTCAACCTGTAACCGCTCAACTCTTTTTCGAGCTCCTTGATCCGCTCGGCTAGTTCCCCCTTTTCCCTTTCTTTGTCATCTGCTCTTGAAGTTAGGCTCACGATGATCTTCTCGACGCCACCGCCGGTGACCGCCTCGACTCTCCTGACGCCGCTCGCGATACTAGACTCGGAGACGATCTTGAATAGTCCGATCTCGCTCGTGTTCCTGACGTGCGTGCCGCCGCAGAACTCCATAGAGAAGTCGCCGAACTGCACCACGTTCACCCTGTCGCCGTACTTGTCTCCGAAGAAAGCGAGCGCTCCCATCTTCGTCGCCTCGTCATACGGAATGTTCCGATGATGGATCAGCTCGATACGTTCCAGGATCTTGTCATTGACTATCCGCTCTATGTCCCGCAACTCTTCCGGTGAGACCTTCTTATGGTGGGCGAAATCGAAACGCAAATGTTCCGGGTCAACCAGCGAGCCCGCCTGATGGACATGCGTACCGAGCGTCTTCCGAAGCGCGGCATGAAAGAGGTGCGTCGCGGAATGGTTGCGCATTATTTCGAGGCGGCGCTTGCCGTCCACCTGCGCCTTCACGTCGCTCCCGACCTTCAGCGCAGCTTCGGCCTCACCTTCGACGACATGCACGATCTTGTCATCAACCTTAACAAGATCCACAACGGATAGGGCATTCTCCGCTACGCGAATAACCCCCGTGTCATCCACCTGGCCGCCTGCCTCAACATAGAAAGGCGTCTTGTCTAAAAGGACAAAGCTCTCATCTCCAGCGTTCTTCACACCGATAACCTTCGCGGCGTTTTCTGTGGTGTCGTATCCTGTGAATTGACTCTGAACATTTCGGACAAGTTCGTCCAAGTGAGCGTCGCCAACGAGATTGACGTTGAAAGTCTTCTTGGTGGCTTCGCGCGATCTGTCCTGCTGCTTCTGCATTAGGGTATCGAAACCAGCGTTGTCGATCGTGAAGCCGCGTTCCTGGGCAATGAGGTTCGTCAGGTCAGCCGGAAAGCCATAAGTGTCGTACAACTTGAAAACATCCTCGCCAGAAATCTCCTTCTTTCCGGACTTCTTCAGGCGCGAGGCGACTTCTTCAAAGATCTCGAGGCCACGATCCAGTGTCTGGTTAAAACTCTCTTCCTCGGATTTTATGACTTCCTTTATTCTTTCTTTTGAAGAAGCTATCTCAGGATAAGCAGTCCCCATATTCGCGACGAGAACGTTTACCAGTTCATATATGAACGGTTCGCGCGCATTAAGATTCCTGGCGTAGCGGGACGCGCGGCGGAGTATCCTTCTCAGGACATAACCGCGTCCCTCGTTGGATGGGTTCGCGTTGTCGGCGATTGCAAAAGTCAGGGCACGGACATGGTCGGCGATGACGCGCATCGCGATCTGGTTACCTTCCCCCTCGTACGTCTTCCCTGTGAGCCTCGCGATCTCGGAAATAATCGGAGTAAAAACATCCGTGTCATAATTCGATCTTTTTCCCTGCAATACCGAGACGACGCGCTCAAATCCCATCCCGGTGTCAACATGCTTCGAGGGAAGCGGCTGAAGATCGCCAGACTCGTCCCTGTTGTATTGAATAAATACCAGGTTCCAGAGCTCGATAAACCTCGAACAGCCGCTGACGTTGACGCCATGCTGATGTTTCTTCTGGCAAATCCCCTCGCCGAGGTCGATATGAATTTCAGAACACGGACCGCATGGTCCGGTCTCGCCCATCTCCCAAAAATTATCCTTGGAGCCGAACCTCAACACCCTGGAAGGAGCGATGTCAGTGACCCTTTCCCACAACTCAGCGGCCTCATCGTCCGTCTCAAAAACGGTGGCGTAAAGCTTGTCTTTCGGGAGCTTCCACTCGCCGGTAAGAAGTTCCCATGCCCACTCGATCGCCTCTTTCTTGTAGTAGTCACCGAACGACCAGTTCCCGAGCATTTCGAAGAAGGTATGGTGGTACGTGTCATGTCCCACCTCTTCGAGATCGTTGTGTTTTCCGCTGACCCGGATGCATTTCTGATAATCGACGGCCCGCGTGTAATCGCGCTTCCCTTTTCCGAGAAACACGTCTTTGAACTGGTTCATGCCGGCATTTGTGAAAAGAAGCGTGGGATCGTCGTAAGGGACGACCGGAGCGCTCGGGACGGCTCTGTGCCCGTGCTTCTCAAAGAACTTTACGAAACTCTCGCGTACTTCGTTTGAATTCATTAATCAGATTTCTATTTGAGTGATGAGACTTATTTCTTCAAGGACACCATTAACGCGAAGGCAATCTTTTATAGGGCCTTCAAACACGAGCGCCTTTCCTTTAGTGTGGGCCTCCAGAGCTAACGCGCTCGCTTTGTCGGTGCCACAACCAAGAGCTTTCACTAGCTGACCGATCACTTCCTCAAAAGTGTGCCAGTCGTCGTTAAAAAGAATCACTCTCGCCGGCGTCTGCGAGTCGGTCGTAGTTTCTTCGATTTCAAGAGGTTGATTTTCGGCCTTTTGACCGAAAACACCCATTAGCGTAATCATTGTAAACCTCTGCAAAATATAAACCTAAACAGGGGTCTGATTCAAGATTGACTTCACGACCAAAACACGCGGGTTAATGGCGGAGTATTCATCGCATCCGTGCGCCTTCCGTAACTGTCGTTCACGATGAAACTTCCCAATTAGGGATGTGATAGGCTACGAAAGCCCGTCAATTTCTCTCCGGTGATTTTGATTTTCTGCTCACCCCCTGATAAATTCATTTCAACTATAATCCCAAGTACCAGGAGGTGCACCATGACATCCACATTTGCGCCGATGACGCTCGGAGATATTTTCGAGAGTACCATCACGATGATTGGGAAGACATTTGCGCGAAATATTCTGGTCGCGGTAACGTTCCTTACGATACCCGCCGTCATCATGAGCTTTGCGGCAAGAAATTTTTATGGTGCGCTCACCGCTGCGTCAACAACAGCGCCGTCCTTCTATACTCTTATACCGTTTATCCTGTCGACTATCCTGCTCGAGGTGGCCGCGCTCCTTGCCGAAATAGCAATAAGTTACATCACTGCGAATGAGATGCACTCTCACCGCGTGAGCTTCAAAGAGGCAATTTCCGATACTTTTCAGGGGAAATGGATCAGTGGATTAGGTCAGGCCTTTCTGAAATATGTTGTCGTCTTCGGCAGCTTGTCCGGCATTACTTTAATATTCATTCTCCTCGATGGCGAGACAAAAGGCGCGTCGAGCATCACAAAGGGAATCCTGATGCTTTTCCAAGTGCCGTTCTTTCTTCTCCTGATGCCTGCTTTACTGTTCCTCTTTTACCGATGGCTATTTTCTCTCACAGCGGTAGCGGTCGACGGGCTCGATTCGGTCGAGGCGTTGAAGAAAAGCTGGGAAATTGTTGACGGGTACTGGTGGAGGACATTTGGCATTTTCCTGCTGCTGACTATCATCGCTCAGTTCGCGATTTCCATAATCTCATTGCCTTTGACATTCGGGAGCATGTGGACCGTCTACAGGGATTATTATACAATGCTTGGCAAGGCAGGCGGTAGTATCGGCGCTGGCGCGATAAACCATTATCCTGTCTCGATGGGTAGCGGCATCGGCGTACAAACAGCAATCGGATCAATACTTTCACTCCTTGTCTCCCCGGTTTTCATAGTTGTCATGTATTTCGACCTCCGCGCCAGACATTATGATTATCCGTCCTCGTCCGGTGAGGTTGAACAAACCCCGGATGAGCCATTTATTCCGGCGAACTAATCGGACCGTCCCATGAGTGTTCCCCAGACTGAAGCGCAAAACGACACCACACCGGAGCTAACCGGCTCATGGGAGATTGGAGGGAGAAATCTCACAACCGCGGCTATACTCGGCTTCATAATCGTTGCCATTGTTTATTTTTACTCCCAGACTGTGATAGGATTCCTCGCCGTTGTGATTCGTGGGAAAGCGGGGGCTATCCCATCCAATTCGAATCAGACCTTAACGGACATACTTACCACAAGAGCGCTTTTCACAAAACCCATCATACTGTACTCGGTCATCTTATCGCAATTTATTTTCCTCCTTCTTCCGACGATCTGGCTGATTCGCCGGTGGCACACGAAGCAGGTGCTGGCTTACATCAGGTTCAGGAAAACTTCTCCCAGTCAGATACTCCTCGCCCTTGTGGGAGGCGTACTCTTTTACCCTGTAAGTGCCGGAATCGGCAATTTCATGATGGGAGAGCTTCACTTCCCCAATTTTCTCGCGAGAATCGGCTCCCTGGTTTTTGCGTCCAATACGCCGTCGCAGCTGATGCTCGTAATTGCGGTCGTTTGCGTAACGCCCGCTGTCTGTGAAGAAACACTTTTCCGCGGTTACATTCAGCGCACGCTCGAGCGAACGATGGGGCCGAAGAGCGTGATTGTCGCGGGCATCCTTTTCGGTCTCTATCATATGCGTCCGCTCGATCTGTTTTCTCTCGCACTCTTCGGGATGCTCATCGGCTTCTTCGTGTATAGGAGCCAGAGCCTTCTCCCCAGCATGACAGCTCACTTCGCTTACAACCTTGTAGCTGTTCTGTCCCTGTACAAATCCACGAATGGGAGCTCCACGAGCCCGCTGGCATCGCTTCACATTCCTCTCGCAATAATCCTCTTATCGGCTGCCGGGACGGTCGTTGTGGTCCTCCTTTACAGGAACGCGACAAGGGTCAGCAACGGCTCACAGATCGGTACAGAGCAGGGGAAGGCCTAACTCGCCAATTTCTTCCGCGCGGCGCCCCTCGCACCGTTGGGACATTTCACAATTTCCAATAAACAAAGAGCCCGGCACAGCCGGGCTCTTCCGGAACAGATTGTAAATTTGCGGCTCACCTTTCAAGTGAATCGCAATTTCGTATGCCTACTTGAGGAGGAGGAGCTTCCTTATCGAACTAAATCGATTCCCTTGTGCCGATGTCGCGATCATGCGATAGAAGTAGACACCGCTTGCGTACCTGCTTCCATTGAACGTGACATGGTATTCACCCGCGGACTGCGTTCCATCCACAAGCGTGGCGACCTTTCTGCCAAGCACGTCATACACGACGATGGCAATCCTGCTTGTATAAGGTACGTTATACTCTATGATTGTCGTCGGGTTGAAAGGATTCGGATAGTTCTGAAACAGTGCGAAACTCTTAGGAGTAGTCGGCTCGCCCTTTACTCCCGTCACGCTGAGTTGGCTAAACTGTCTCGTCACTCCGTAAATCGAGACACTCTGAAGTTCATAAGAGTACGTATTCCCTTTCTGAACTGTCGAGTCGGTATAAGAGTAGGAGCTTACTGAGTTCGTCGTTCCAGCTCCCTGTCCCACAAGCGACGGATCGCTTACGTAGCTGGCGATCATGACGTAATTGGCGTCGGAGGGACCTTTCCTGAGCACGTTGAAGCCAAGATTGTTTACTTCCTCGGAGGTCTGCCAATTGAGCGTCACACTTCCGGTGTTTTCGGAAGACGTGAATGACGTGACGCTGACAGCGTAGTTCGAATCGGGAAAAGGAGCGTTGTCGAGCGGTGTCGCGTCGGGCGGCATCCAGTTCGCGACCATTAACGGTGAACTCGCCGAATTCTTCGAGAACATGTTCTTCAGAGTATAAGTCGCCGCTTCTGAATCGGTCAACTGAGACGACCAGGCAACTCTGTGCTTCGCACCGGAGCCCGGACCGTAGCATTGATTCTCCGCATACAAACCGGGAGTAACGTTCCACGCAAGCCATCCGGTTGAATCGAGATTCGCCGGCTCATAGCATTTGATGTACACCGTTCTCGGGCTCGACTGCCATGGCCTTCCGAGATAGAAGGTCTCGACGGGATTTCCGTCGTACCCTATCGAATCGGCGATTATCTTGCAGTTCCTGAAGACGTATCCATACAGAGTGGTTGGATCGGTATTTGCAGCCGTCAGGGTTCCGTCGTTTCTCGTCTCATGGATCACGCAGCTGTCGAAGACAACGATGTCACGGCCAAAGATGAAATCCACAGAGCCTTCGATACTATCGTCCTTCATCCAGATCCTGCCGACGCCCGAACCGCCGCGTGTGTAATATGTATCCTGGTACCCAAGCAGGCGGCAATGAATATATTCCTGCCTGTCGCCGTTCACCTCGAGCGCGACTGCCTGCGTGCCGCTGACACCCGGCTGAGGAGAATAGGTGTTTTGGAAAGTTATGTTCCTGGCAATGAAGTCGTTCGCGTTAATTTCAACCGTGAACGTGCCGCTCGTCCCCGGGTTGCCGGAGCCGTACTTGTCGCCGTAATCGTCATTCCAGATCACGGTGCTGTCTTCGCTCTGGCCTTCAAGGATAACATTCGATTGTCCTGCCTGCAGTGTGTCCTTTTCGTTGTATGAACCGTTCTTAACGTAGATGGTCCACTTGCCGGTGTAGTTGTAGGGAACGGCGTCGAAAGCGGCCTGAAGAGTCTTGTAATTACCGCTGCCGTCCTGGGCCACTACCACCGTAGTGTCGGGCTGAGCAACCTGCGTCGTGAAGGTAACATCCGAACCATATCCTGTTCCAGCGCTGTTGGTCGCGTAAGCTCTGACGTGATAGAGCGTGCCGGGTTTTAAACCGGAGATACCGCTGCTAAACGAAGCGATGCCGCTGCCATCGACTGTCTTCTTGTCGCTGACGGTAGGATTCGCGGTGGTATCCCAGCAGACGCCATACGCGCTTACTGAATCACCGCCCCAGTCGGTCACCACGCCGCCTCCGGTCGCTGTCACAGCAAGCACGTTGGTCGGCGTTGATGTGGTAACCGTTGGCGGAATGATTGCCGCGAGCGTGGTGACAGAGTCTTCGGAACCGTATCCGGTACCGCCGATGTTCGTAGCGTAGGCGCGTAAATAGAACTTTGTTCCCTTCGCAAGCCCTGTGACAGAGCTCGTAAACTGGCCGACGCCGGTTCCATCTGTGGTGTGACTGTCGGAAACAGTCGGGTTGCCGGTGGTGTTCCAGCATACGCCTCGCGCGGTGACCGTGCCTCCGCCGTCGGCGGTCACATTGCCGCCGGTTGTGAAGAACGTCGTGGAGACGTATGATGGCGCCGTTGTCGCGACTGTCGGAGAAAGAATCGCGAGTCCCGTTGTCGCTCCTGAAACCTGGACGCTATCCACATCTATCAGTTTCCATGAACCCTCGGTGGCGATATCATATGGGAAGAATCTCACATACAGCGTATCTCCCGTACCGATCGTGTCGCTGATTGTAAACGTGTATGTCGTTTTGGCCTGCGGTACAGTCGTATCAGCGACAAAAGTCTTCGTAGAGAACGTCGGGTCATTGGAGTAATAAAGAGCCATCCGGAGGTTCTTAGAGAACTCGTAATTTTGAGAGAAGGTGATGCTCTTCGCATAAAATGTCCCGCCGGTTTGGGGGGCAACCGTAAACTGGGCGTACCGCGTGAAGTTCGGGCTCGATTCGCCCGGCCACGCGCCATTTGTGGTCGTCCAGCGAGCTCCGTTGGCGCCGAAGCCGTAATTTATCATACCTCCCGCATAAGTCACGGTTCCGCCATCTATGAGTCCACTCACCTGTGCGTTGCCGTTACTCATAAGAGGCCACATCGCGCCTGCGTTTACCGGGATCGGAATCGCAGTGGCGTATACCTTTACATTTTGAGGGGCAACGTATTTCCCGGAAACGGAACTTGAGCTATCCACCCAGGGATAAATCCTGAAGTAGAAGTTCTGCCCCTGCCCGACTGTATCGTTGATAGCAGCATGAATGGTGTCGAGTTGACTGCTGTTCAGAAATACGCTGTCGGTTCCCGTCGTGATGTAACTTATCTGCGTCTTGTTCGTGAAGGTGGGGTCGGTCGAATAGTAAAGATTGGCTTTCATGTCCTTCGTGAACACCGCGCCAAGACTCAGGACTATCGAGTCGACCTTGAGTACGTAGTTTGTTTGGGGAGAAGCTTCGTATTGTATATACACGCTGTCGAGCTGAGTAAGCTGGTTGACCGGCCAGGTCGCCATTTTGATTCGTTGCGTGTAGAAACTCGCTCCGGGCGCCGAGTAGCTTCCGTAGACGAGGTTATTCGTGATAAATTCGGGGACGCCCGTGATCGCTCCGGATACCTGTACACTTGCGTCGGTGAGGCATGGCCATGTCGCAACGGACTGAACATCTTGAGCCAGCGCCAGACTGCTTAGTGAAAACAGGATCATGAGGGCAATCGTGGATCTTCGTATCATGGATCTCATTGCCACTTCCTCCGTGGGTTGTTGGTGAGTTCTCTCTTCGATGCCGATTGCCGTGCCGCAAAATAACTTGCGCCGGCAATCGATGATTTACTCCCGCGCTTGCTCGAGTCGTCCCGGATTGGACTTCCGATCTACGCGGGGTGCCATCTCCCTCTAATTGCAGCGCCAAGTTCTCACGCGGGAGGTAAAAGTAAAACTGTTATTAGGCGAGGCGAGTAATAATGCGACGAACGGGAGGAGGTGGGGGTCGAGAAGGAGCTAAATAGAGTTACCGATAACTTTCTGGAAGTTCGAGCGGAATGAGCGACTGAGCTTGAGTCGCTCGCCAGTTTTCAAAAAAACTTCGAAATCCCCATGTTCGTTCGGGCGAAGGGCCTTTACCTTCTCGACGTTAACTATCGTTGTCCGATGTATACGCACGAACTTGCGCGGATCCACTTTGTTCTCAAGTGAGCTCAACGTTTGCCGGATGATGTATTTGTGAGAATCAGAATGGACATAAACGTAGTCACCCGCCGATTCGATCCAGTCGATATCGGAAACCGGGAGCATCGATATGTAGTCGTGAGTCTTGACCGCAAGACGATCGAGGTAGTCTGATTCCCTGGCCCGAACTTCTTCTGCCTGCCTATCGGCACCGACTATGGGATTCAAGTACTCGTCGACCACTTTCCTCAGATTTATTGCGTACGTTTCGATGTTGCGGCGGCTGAGTTGTGAAAGCGCGATCTTCAAAGTATCTCTGAACCTTTCCTCGCTGATCGGCTTCAATAGATAGTCAAGCGCGTGAAACTCAAACGCCTTGACCGCATACTTGTCATATGCCGTGACAAACACTACGATCGGCACCGGCTCTCCTTTTATGCTCCGGAGCACTTCGAAGCCGTTCATTTCGGGCATCTGAATGTCTAGAAACATCAGGTCGGGGCGAAGCTCTGCTATTGCAGATACGGCCTCCAACCCCGAAGAGCATTCGCCCACAACTTCAATCTCAGGAAATTCCCGAAGCCGGATCCGTATCCCCTCACGCGCGTGAAGCTCGTCATCGACAATAAGTGTCCGTACCGTCATCCAGAGACTCCTCCGTCGGAATCAGATATTGTCGCGCTCGTTCGGCATGGGAACCTCATTTGGACAATCCGCCAACCCTCCGCATCGAAGCCCTCGGAGAACTCATTTTCGCCGGGGTAGAGCTGTTCCAGTCGAGCTCGCGTGATGTCGAAAATCCCCTCCCCCGCGCTCTCCCGCCGAACGGCGGAATCGCCACCCTTCTTCCTCCCTTTGATGGCGATATTGATTGAGTCCTCTTCTTTCATGACTTCTATTCGAATCTCGCAAGGCTCTCCCGAACTATCAAGGTTACGGAGGACTAATTCCTCCACGATCGGTTGAAGTATGAAATTCGGCGCCGTCGCCTTCAGTGCGTTATGATCAATACGCCTGCTTACTTCAAGCTTGTTGCCGAACCTCGCGCTTTCGATAGCGATGAAATTATCCAGAAAGCCCACCTCCTCTTCGACGAAAGTGAACTCGCGGTCGTTATCATACACCGTAATTCTAAGAAAATCACTGAGGAGAGAAAGCACCCTGTTTGCCTCCTTATCGCGCTTTCTGTGCACGAGCGAGCTGACTTCGCCCAGGGTATTCAGAAGGAACTGCGGATGGATCCGGTTTCTCAGTTCGTGGAGTCTCGCCTTGACCAGTTCCGTCTCAAGACGGGAATACTTAACCTCATTCTCCTGGATTCTCCTCCTGTACGCGATCATATAGAACCCGAGGAGGAAGAGAACATACACGACGAAGTCCCCCCAGATAGCCGGGTTATTGAAGAGGACGCTGAAAACCGTCTCGGACTGCCGCGATCCAAGCACGATCCTGTCCACGAGGAGAGACGTGACCTGGTGCACCACCGTAAGTACTATCAGCGTGGAAAGATGTATCGATACCCAGGAGAGCAAAGTTTTTCTCGTCAGCGACACTGTTGTCGAAAGACGTCTTACTGCCAAAGCGGGTATTATGAAATACCATGAGTAGAACAGATTAGACACCAGGAACCTGACGAAGTTCGTAATGGAATGGTCGCCCGAGAAAAAGACGTAGAAGGCCTGGAGCGTGTTGATCACCGCGATGAAGCTGAGGACGACGACGATTGGGACAATCAGCCTGGTATCAAATCCAGTCGCGTCCTTCGGCGATTCATCGCCGATCTTGGCAGCTCCGGGATAACCTGGTAGGACATTCCCAAACAAAGATGAATCAGACGACATGGAACGCAGGCTCATTTTCCGAGACGCCTTCCGCGAAGGGGATTTCGATTAAAACAGTCGCGCCTCCCCCGGCAGGGTTTGTCAGTTTGAAGACGTGATTCGCTCCGAATAGGCGAATAAGCCGTTCGGCAGTCACCCGAAGCCCCACTCCTCCCGAAGCCTTGCCTTCCTTGCCACTCGAGAACCCCGGACCGTTATCTTCGACCACTAGTCTCAGCAAGCCTTCGTGCTTGTCAGCCCTGATCGAAATCCGGCCGCCCGATTTCCTTTTAGCGACCGCGTAACGGATCGCGTTCTCCACGATAGGCTGGAGCAAAAAATTCGGCACATTTGCCTTTAGAGTTGCCGCTTCTATTTCTTCCACCACCTCAAGTTTGTCGCTGAACCTAACCTTCTCTATTTCCAGGTACTCGTTGATGAACCTAAGTTCCTCTTCAAGAGTGATCACATGGCGATCGCTTCCATAAATAGTCGTATTCAGAAAGTCCTGAAGAAGTAGCAGCATCCGCTCTGCCTCGATGTCCTCCCCTTTCAAAATGAGCGTCGATACTGTGTTGAGAGTGTTGAACAAGAAATGTGGGTGAAGCTGGCTTTCAAGAGCGTTCAACTGCGAAAGCACGAGCTGCCCCTGCAGTTGAGTGAGCCTTAGCTCGTCATCACTATTCTTCTGCCTGTACTCGAACACGTTTACCGCAATCATAACTGCAAAATAGATGATGAAATCGAGACCGAGCCAGGGGTTGCGCAGGATCCTCTTGTAAACGAGCGTAGGCACATTGAGATACTGAAGAGACAGGTTGATAACGAACGAGGCAATCACCTGGTGAATGATTACAAAGAATATCGGCAGGAAGAAGTATATGGTGATCCAATAGACAAACTTAGGACCCCCGATCCTGAAATCTTTCGTCGCCTTGTAAATCAAGGGGAAGACGAGGAACCAATACCAGAAGTAGAAAAGATTAAAAGGTATGTGCCACCATAGACTGTAACGCGTGGCGGAATCGAAATTAATGATGTAAAACTGTTGTAGAGCGACGGCAAGCGCGACGATGGTCAAGGAGACGAAAAGAATCCCGGACAGGTTTCCCTTGAAATAGTGCTTCTTTATGAATGCAGTTAAATCATTTTCGTTTCTCATATGCCGGGAATCGTCTCGTGATCGAGAAACAATATTATGAAAGCGCAACTCTAATGCAAAGTGGCCGAGTCACTTAAGTCCCTTCGACAATTTTGAGCTTCTGTCCCTTTGTTTCCGGGAAAGTCCAGATCCAGATCCCGGTAAGTATTGCAAACACAGCTGCGAGGGAAATCCCGCCGCTCAGGCCGTACTTCTCCGCAACAACGGCTATGATGACTGGCGTAAAGAACTGTACCCCGCGCGCTAGATTGAATGCCGACCCCATAGCCGTGTTTCGGATGCCCGTCGGATAAAGCTCGCTGAACAGCGGTCCATAACCGCTGAACATACCCGTGCCAAAGCCGACGAAGAACATGAACGATAAGATGACGGCTGGGTAAACGACGACGACATTCCAAAACAGAGTTATCATGATCAGAGAGGCCGCCATGACAAAAGAGTAACCTGAGTAGGCCGGACGGCGGCCGAATTTGTCAGCGAAGAAGCCGAACGTAAGGTAACCGAGAAGACCGCCCGCCTGAGTCACGAGCATCCAGACCGCAGACTTCGTCATCGGGAAATGACGCTGCTCGTGAAGATAACCGGGTAGCCAAGAATAAGTGAACCAGTATGCCGACATATCAAAAATAGCAAGTACCAGAGACTGGAGGAAAAGCCTCCTGTACTCTTTTGAGAAAAGGAGGAGGAACTTGTTCCTGGATTCCTGATCTGCGTTCCGCCCGTCGAATCCGGCCTGCGAGATCGTGGCTCGTCTCGCGATCCACACATCTGACTCGGGAAGTCTTTTTCTTATGATTATCACGAGAATGGCAGGAAGAACTGAAACGAGGAAGCAGGCCCTCCAGCCGATCGCTGGTTCGAGAAATCCCCCGACCAGCGATGCGAGGACAATTCCGAAAGGAGCGCCTGTTTGCATGAAGGCTGCGTACCTAGCCCTTACTTCCGGCGGAAATGTCTCGCCCACGTACGTTTGCCCTGTCGCCCACTCCCCGCCGACACCGATGCCGGTGATTATGCTGAATAATATCAGGAAAGGAAGGTCCGGGGCGAACCCGCTGAGGAAAGTGCCGATGCTGTATGTCAGGATAGTCCATTGAAGTACCTTCCTCCTTCCATACCGATCTGAGAGAACACCCATCACGACCCCACCGAGTGCCGTCGCCGCGAGTGACGCCCCTATGACATAGGACCGGGCAACGTTAGAAAGGTGGAATTCATTGCTGATGGGAATCAAAAGGAAAGTGAAGAGTATCAGGCTGTAGAAATCAAAAACCCAGCCGGCCCAGCTCATGAGCAGAATTTCGAAGTGAGTCCTCCCCGGCTTCTCCTGCTCGCTTAACAGTGTCTGTTCCATACGTCAGCGCCTTTCTTCAATTGAAGTAAGGGAGACACCGTTAATCGCTCGCTTGCCCTTTGGTGTCCCCCTGACCTTGACACCTAACAGAGAATGGAGCTCAATCCACTAGCTATGGTTCCTGGCGAAATTTCTCCAAATGACGTAAACGCCTGCCACGACAACCGCAATCGGGACGACCACACCTAGTGTGCCGAGGATCCCTTCGCTGTAACCAAAATTACCGCTCTGTATTATTAGTCCTCCCCATCCCACAACGACAAACATGACCGCGATCGTAAGGAGCGTGCGCTCGCGAGGATGCGAGAAGAATAACATGAGAAAAGCCAGCCCCGGGATGATAAGGGCGGTCGGCCATATCCGGCTCCATGAGCCAGGTATGTAATCGTAAGAAACAAGCAGCGTCAGCAGCGCGCAGAGGAACAGCACGGATCCCCAGAAGAGGCGCTTTTGATTAGAAGAGGCAAACGAGACGATAGCCTCAAATCCACCGACGACCAGGACTGTGAAAGCAGCGATCCTGGTGAAATTCAGATAGACTACTCCGGCGCGGCTCAACAGGAGAAGTACACCGAACAGCAGCAGGAGAAGACCGGCAAGGAAAGTACCGACATGGCTCTTTCCGGTAAGCGTGCTCATCAATTAACCTCCTTTGGTATTATGAAAGCACATACCACATACAAGATCAACGCGATACCGAAAGAAGCAAAGGCAAGTATGACATATGCAAGTCTGACGATCGTCGCATCGACTTCCAAATAAGCGGCCAGACCGCCGCACACACCTGCTAACTTTTTGTCTTTGATTGACCGCGTGAGTCTTTTCTTCTCCACTCCCGAATCAAAACTCTCTCCCTCTCTCTCCCGCTCCTCTTCCTCCTCTTTTCGGACTCTCTTTTCTCTCCCCAGCAGCAGCGC
>JAJYOS010000531.1 GCA_021796055.1 Bacteroidota bacterium | reverse complement strand
GCGTATGCGATCCCTTTTTTCCCGGCGAAACCCCTCAGCGCATCCATATTCGGAAATATCAGAGCCGAGGCAAACTTCCTCTGGTCGCCGACTACAATCGCCTTGTCGACATAGAGACTGTGTGCCAGCAGGGACTCGATTTCCTGCGGAGCTATGAACTTGCCTCCGCTTGTTTTGAGTAAGTCCTTTTTCCTGTCAGTCACGAACAGGAAGCCGTCTTTGTCGAGGTAGCCGATGTCTCCGGTTTTGAACCATGAACCGTTGAAGGTGGCCGATGTCGCTGCGGCATTTCTGTAATACCCTGACATCACGTTCGGACCATCGACCAGTATTTCGCCGTCCCCGGATATTTTCGCACAGACATTCGGGATCAGCGGTCCGACCGACCCGATCCTGTTCCTATCCAATCGGTTCACGGAGATTACGGGCGATGTCTCCGTCAAGCCGTAGCCCTGGAGCACGGTGACTCCAGCAGCGCAGAAAATCCTCGCGAGATCCTGTCTCAATGCTGCGCCGCCGCTTATTATGTAATCTACTCTTCCTCCGAAGGCTTCGCGGAGGTTCTTGTAAACGAGCCGGCTGGCGACAACCCGTTTCAGGCGGTAGCCTAATGACATTTTCTTCTCCGTGTCAAATTTCAGCGCCAGATCGATTGCCCACTTGAACACGGAACGCTTGTACCATGGGAGGCTCTCAACTACGTGCTGAGCCTTCTCAAAAGCTTTCTCGAGCATACGCGGCACCGTCGTCATACGGTGGGGCCTGACCTCGAGGAGGTTCTGAGGAAGGGCTTCGATGGATTCAGCGTAATAAACACAATCGCCTACGTACACGTAGAGATAAAGCATCATTCTCTCGAAGACATGCGAGGGAGGAAGGTAGCTCAACACTACATCTTCAGTGGGATGAAATACGAACAGGGAGGCACAATCTACCGCATTGGAAACAAGATTTCGGTGTGAAAGCATGACTCCTTTCGGCTCTCCCGTCGTGCCGCTCGTGTAGATGACTGTTGCGAGGTCCTCTTCTTTTACACTTCTCCTCAGCTGGTCGAATTTCGCCGGCGATTCCGACTCCGCCTTTCGGCCTTTTTCCACGACCTCGTCCCATGTTACCGCATCATCCGTGAATCTTCCTTCCGACATGCAGACAATGAAGCGGCAATCCGAGCCGGCAATTGCGTCACGGGCCCGCTCATACAGCTTGCGGCTCCCCACAAAAATTCCTTTCGCCCCGGAATCCTTGAGGATGAACTCAAGCTGGTTAAGCGCCTGCGTTACGTAGATGGGAATATCCGCCGCCCCCGTGTGCACGATGGCCAGGTCTGCCATGGTCCAGTATGCCGAGCTGTCGGCAAAGAGCGCGACATGGTCACCCGGCCCGATGCCGAGAGAATTCAGCCCCAGAGCTACATACTTTATGGTTTCAAAAACGTGATCAGAGGAGAAGGGCTTCCACTGACCCCCGATCTTCGAGTTGAGCATCCGAGGGTTACGGTAAGACTCAACCGAAATTTCCAGCAACTCACAAAGTGTTCGTGGCGCGTTCATGCGACCCCCGATTCTAGTTGTGGAATAAATGACAACCAAGTTTAAGGGAGCCCGGCGCCAATTGCAATAGCTTTACAGCGAACTTTTTGGCTGCACGATTACTCGCATGCAAGGCGCGTCATCTTTTTGAATCACGGAAATGAGTTGCTTTATGGAGGCCCATTAGCCTAAATTTGTTAAATCCTATGACGGAGATACTTGTTGACCAAGTGGTTAACTGGATCGGTGTGTCGGGCTACGCCGGTCTGGTCGTGCTGATGACTCTCGAAAGTATGGTTGCACCTCTTCCGAGCGAGGCGGTCATGCCTTTTGCAGGCTTACCCATATACGAAGGAACTTTTTCATTCGTCGGAGTTATCTTATTCAGTGTGGCGGGAAGCCTGATCGGTTCAATCATCTCGTACTACGCCGGCCTTTACGGCGGCAGGCCATTCGTTACTAAATTCGGCAAATATTTTCTGCTCGATATCCGCGATCTGGAAATGACGGAAAAGTTTTTCAATAGGTACGGCGACAAAACGATTTTCTTCGGCAGGTTTGTCCCTGTAGTCAGACATCCGATTTCGATACCCGCCGGTGCCGGCGAGATGAAAGCGGGGATATTCATACTGTACACTGCGGTCGGAGCCGGTGTCTGGAGCTCGCTTCTCGCGTATGCAGGTTTCAGGCTCAAGCGCCACTGGGAAGAGATCCGCCATTACGGTCAGACAATGGACTGGGTTGTAGCGGCCATCCTGCTGGCAGGGCTCGCATACTTCATCTATCGCCATGTCCGGCGTCTCAACGACACAAAAGTTTCTTAGAATATGAAAGAAGAAACGATATCACTGGCACGCGCACTATCCAAGCTCGGGTACTGCTCCCGGGCACGGGCCTCGCTTTATATAAAGGGAGGCAGAGTCAGCGTGAACAACAGACTTGTGAAACTTCCTTCGGCCAAAGTCGACATCGATAACGATATTATCGAAGTGGACAGTCGACGGATCGCAAAGCCGACCGCCGTCGTCATCATGCTGAACAAACCGAGCGGCTATGTCACGACTTCGAATGACGAGTTGTCGAGGAAGACCGTATATGAGCTCTTACCGAAGGATCTCCACCTCTTCGCGGTCGGAAGACTGGACATGGACACAAGCGGACTCCTCCTTTTCACAAACAGCGGTCAGTTGCAGGACCGAATCACCTCGCCCGATAAAGAAGTCAGCAAAACATACATAGCGACAGTCAACGGTAAATTGACATTCGACCTTATTGACAAGTTCCTCAACGGTGTCGAAATTAAGGACGGGCTCGTCGTCAAAGCCGACTACTGCAGGATTATTTCGATGGATTTGTGCAAGACACGCGTCCAGCTCACCATACATGAAGGAAAAAACAGACAGGTCAGACGAATGTTCGAGGCAATCGGCAAAACAGTCTCCGGCCTTCACCGATCTTCTATCGGAAAGCTCGAGCTTGACCTTCCGGAAGGTTCCTGGAGGAAGCTCTCCAACGAAGAAATAGACTCGATATTCAGCTAATGCCGAAGATAAATTTCGAAATTGTCGAAGTGGTCCTTTTCAGGCGGAGGCCGGAACCGGAGTTCCTCGTCCTTCAGCGGGCTGACGATGAAGACATTTACCCCGGGTTGTGGCAGATAATCAGCGGAAGCATCGAGCCCGGCGAAAAAGCTTACGAGGCAGCGTACCGTGAAGTGAAGGAGGAAACGGGACTTGAACCGGTCGCCCTCTACAATACCCCGCTTACGAACACGTTCTATTTCTACACCAATGATTCCGTCAATGTAAGCCCCGTATTTGCGGCCGAAGTCGATGCGAAAGGTGAGATCGTTCTCTCCCGTGAGCACAAGAATTTCAAGTGGCTCCGGAAGGAGGAAGCGGCTTCTCTCCTGGTCTGGCCCGGGCAGAAGAGCGCAATCAGAATAATCAACGATTACGTGGTCATGAACAACCCGTCAAAAGAATTCATGAAGATTTCGCTCGACCACTTAACCCGCTGACTCTCATCGCCGATTACGCCGACGTGCACGCTGGATCGGCAGACGGCCCCTACAAGTCTTTCTTGCTCTTTTCCCACAGCTCGTTCATCTCACCGAGCGTGGCGTCATGCAAGGAGACGTTCCGTTTATCGAGTTGATCCTCGATGTACAGGAAACGCTTCACGAACTTCTCCGTAGCCATTCGCAATGAGCTCTCCGGATTGACCCCTATGTGGCGCGCATAATTCACGAGGGAAAAGAGAAGGTCTCCGAATTCCTCCTCAACCCTTTCGGGATTATTTCCAGCCAGCACACCTTTCAGCTCGCCTATCTCCTCCTCGACTTTCGTCCACACTTCATCGGCAAGTCCCCAATCGAACCCGACTCTGGCAGCTCTGTCCTGGATTTTAAAAGCACGTGCCAGCGCCGGGAACGCGACAGGTATCCCGTCAAATATCGATTCTCGTCCAGCCTCAGTCTTTATCCTCTCCCAGTTCACTTTTACCTGGTCAGGTGTTTCTGCTTCGACGTTGCCGAAGACGTGAGGATGCCGCTCTATCATTTTCCTGGTTTCTGCTTTCACCATGTCGACGAGAGTAAACCTCCCTTCGTCCTCTGCGATCTGGGCGTGCAACAAAACATTCAGCAGGATGTCTCCCAGTTCACCTTTTACTTCGTCCCACTTGCCCTGATCTATAGCCTCGGCCAACTCATAGACTTCTTCGATGGTGTAATGTCTGATTGACCTGTTGGTCTGCACTTTGTCCCAGGGACATTCCTTTCTCAGCCTGCGGACGACATCTACAAATTCCTGGAGCGCATTTTCTTCTATTTTCGTCATTGTTCGGCTCTTTCCCTGTTCTTTAGAATTTGTCCTACCGTTTCGTAAACATCTTCGGGCTTGATGAGTTTCATGCATCGCATGTGATCGTCCCCGCTCAGGTAACAGTGATCCCGATGACAGCAGTCGACATCCTTTTTCAGTGCGACGTGTCCGCTTGCTCGCTCATATGGGAACCAGATGTCCGGCTCACCGGGACCGAAGATGCCGACGGTCGGCGTTCCAACGGCCGGGGCGATGTGCATGGGAGCGGCATCGTTCGAAATATACGCATCGAAACAAGAGATCGCTGCGGCAAGCTTCCTGAGACCCTGCGGCGCAAAATCGACAAAATCGCTTTTTGCAGCTGAGGTGAATTCAGCAAAGTATTTCTGATCCCTCGGGCCGTGGGTTACCACAACCTGAGCTCCCTGCCATTCGGTCAACAGGCCGGCAAGGCGAGCGAAATTTTTCGAAGGCCATACTTTTGCGGGCCAGGTTGCTCCAATGTGAAGACCAACAACGGGCTTTGACCCGTCGACACCTGCCGACTTCAGGTAATTTTTCGCTTCCTCAACCTCCGGTTCCGTGAGAAAAATTCTCGGCCTCCGGTAAGTCTCGCCGATGCCCAGCGGCCGCAGGTAGGCCAGGTGAAAACTGACCGCCGTCATCTTTTCCCGGATTGTCATCGGATGAGTGAAGGTCTTTCCCCGCCAGCCAAAATCCCCGCCATA
>JAJYOS010000530.1 GCA_021796055.1 Bacteroidota bacterium | reverse complement strand
AAGGTAATTGCCACTGTTTCGTCGTCAGTGGTGGTTGAAAAAACTGTCGTTGATGAATTGGTGGCATTGATTCCGCAGCTTGAGCGACGAACAATCGGGGAACTGGAAGCGGTCCGACTACCCGCGATCAGAATTGGTGTTCTCGATTCGCGTTCGTTGCTGACAGAATACCACGTGGGCCCTGCCTCCGGCCGAGACTGGATGTTCGTGAGAGTTAACGCTGGTTCAAGCGTCGATATCTTCGCCTCACGTCCGAATCTTCTTTATTTAGTCTATACAATGGTTACTGAAGATTTTGCTGATCATGACGCCGACGAGTTCAATCGGGGCAAGCTGATTTATCCGGCATTCCAAAATCAGCGTCCGGTTTACGACCTGTTCGTTACGCAACATGCGAGGTCCGTTGTAGGTCTTGACAGAGCGGAATATTTTCGCGGCTTGGCCAGGTCCGGGTATTCCCACGCGGAGGTGAACGGATTGGCTGTCCCTATCCCGCTGGAAAAGGGGCCAAAGGACGAAGTCTATTCGAGGTTCTATACTTACTGCCCTTCGCTCGATCAGTTCGTGTCGAGTGGGCTCAATACCGGTACATATGATGAAGAGTATTTGCAGGCTAATCTGAATTACCTTAAGACCAATTCCGCCTTGGCAGAGAAGTACGGTCTAACACCGGGTATTGTCTCCTTTGAGCCGCGCTCGGTGCCGGAAAGCCTTCTTCAGAGGTATCCGATGCTGCGCGGAGCTCGTGTCGATCACCCGCTGAGAAGCTTCGAGCCGAGATACAACTTGTCCATTGTGCACCCTGTCGTTAGAGAGCACTATGCGGAGATGGTTGAGAATCTGATGAAAGAGGTACCTGGTCTCGGTTATATGTCGATCTGGTCCAACGATAGCGGCGCCGGATTCGAATATGCAAATTCGCTTTATGTCGGGAGAAACGGCGGCGGATACCTGGTCCGCGAATGGCTTGGAAGCGGTGAGATCGAAGCGGCCGCGGCCGCAAACATAGTTCGCTTCATGAGACTTCTCCGGGATGCTGCAAGGAAGACGAACCCGGCCTTCCGGGTACTACTGCGTATGGAGCCGTTCTGGCTGGAACATGACCACATCCTCAGCAAGCTTGAGGAAGGGCTTGATCTTGAAGTCTCATCGCTAAAGGGGAAGGGATGGGAACTCTCGTACAAGCATCCCACCTATGAAGAGAACGTCCAGGTACACACCACAGCTTTGCACAATAAATTTGACAAAGAAGAGAGTGTCTTCCTTAAGCAACTAGAGGCTAAGGGGGTAAATGCAGATATTGTTTATGCACCCGGAATAATCTGGAACCATGAGCCGTTGATAGGCATTCCTTTCCCGCATCTGGTCCATGAAAAGCTTCGAGATATGAAAGAGACCGGAGTCAGGAACGTATGCGTGCTGGGCGGCAATACACCGCAGAGTTTCGCTCCTTTCAACATTAATCAGGAGCTTGTGCGCGCGTTTGGGTCAGACGCGGATTTTGAGCTTGAGCCTTTCCTTCAGAAGAAAGCGTCAGATTGGGCAGGTGCCGATGCGGCCATCGTGCGAGAGGTCTGGAAGTTGGCGGACAACGCCGTCCGGTCTTTCCCCATTCCTATTTGGATTTTCGCCGCCTGGGGAGTGTGGTACAGACTGGCAGTGAGACCGCTTGTTCCGAACATAGAAGCAATTCCTGAGGCTGACCGTGCCTACTATGAGAAGTTCTTGCTCGCGACCCCTCACAACCGGTGCAGAGTTGATCTCCGGTACGATGTCGGATTTGATCTCTTAACTCCTGAGCGTGCCTGGAGAGCCGTGGATTTCATAGATCGGAACAGTCTGCCCCCATTAGAGCGCGCCCTGGCAATGATTAGCGAGGCGCGACAAGGAAAAGAGGATCAGCTCGGGCATTTCATGTCGGATCAACGTGACAGGCTAAAGGCCCTCAGATGCTGGATCAGAACGCAGCGAAACGCAACGGCGTGGGTTGCAGGCGTGCACACGTACCTGGAGTCGGGCGACCGTGAAAGACGGGCAGAATCCAAGCGGTTGCTGCGGGAAATGGTAGTGGATGAGATTGCAAACACCCGGGACTTATTGGAACTATGGAACACCTCAGCGTCAAAATGGATGATTCTATCTGATGTGGGTGAAACGACATTTATCTATTATAAGAATTTCGGGGAGCTTCTTAGCAAGAAAATTGACCTTATGACGGGGCACGAGAACGACGACCCCTACATCGATCCCGATTTCCAGTGGCGTCTCTCCTCTTTTCGCTTCTGAGTCAGGAAACGGGCGCAAAGCCGTCTACAAAAAGGGCATCCCCTATTGACACGGCGATACAAATGTGTTAATATCTTCATTGTTGAAACGCTATTTTATTAGCGGAACACATGCTCATTTCAGAAAACAGATGGAGATGCCAAACTTCGATTGTTCATCGTCGAAGTACTTGCCTTGATAATGAATAGCTATGTTAGAGCAGTCCCGGACGCATGCTTATCCTACCTTCCGACATTTCCCATGATCGTATTTACTTCTAAAAATAATTCGATTGAAACAGAATTAACCCGCTTGGTTGCGGTGAAACAAGTAAGAATGACAGCCCTGGAATTAGCTCGAAGAGCACGGGACTGATAACCATCTTATCACCTGCAGCTGCAGGTCTTGCTGATCACATGTATGTGACTGAGATGGCGAAGCTGTAATTTAGACCCGGTTCGGCCGTGACGGCAAAGGCTTAAAGCCTGTCAGAAGATCCGATGCCGGCAATTTTAGTGGGTTAGAGGACAGATTTGTTTTTCAGCTAGAACGAAAAGGAGGTGAGGAGCGGCGGTGATAGTTCGTTTTGGGGTGGTCTTATGCGATTATCGGCACAAGATCCAAAATTCCCAAAGAAAATTGATCAACATTCAGCTCATCAAATAAGGAGTACCCTTATGAGGCGCTTTTCTATGGCTTATGTGTTCATGGCCTTCGGCATCATGGCGGCTACCGCTTATGCAGGCAGTGGTAAACTGACAGGCAAGGTGGTAGATGCGAAAACAGGAGAGCCAATTGCCGGAGCTTCCGTGCGTATCGACAATACTCAGCTCGGAGCGGCGGTCGGTCTTGACGGAACGTATTTCATACTCAATATTCCACCCGAGACTTATTCCGTCACTGTAACTGGTGTTGGTTACACGAAGACAACAATCCGCGGAGTGGTAATCAATTCTGATCTTACAACATTCCAGGACTTCAAGGTCGAGCCGGCGACAGTTGGTCTGCCGGAAGTTGTCGTCGAAGCCCAGAAGAAATTGATAGATATCACCCAAACCAGCGGCCGGTCAATCATGACGTCCACTCAGATTGCAACCCTGCCAGCCGCTAACATGAAAGAGATACTGGCGACATCGCCCAGTACGTTTAATGGTTATGTTCGTGGAGGCAAACGATTTGAGACTTCGTATGTGGTGGATGGAATCGATCTTTCGGATAAGACTTACGAAGCTGCCAACAACGGGAACAGCCTTTTCACCAACTACCTGGCTGTTAACCTGAGTTTCAGACAGGACAATAACCTCGTCGACTTAGGGTCCGGTGCATTGCAGGAAGTTTCGGTAAATACCACTTCCAGTCTGAAGTATTCCCCGGCGACTGCCGGCGTCGTTGATATGACGCTGAGACAGGGGTCCGGTACTATTACCGGCCAGGCTACAGTAAAATACGCCTCAAGCCTTCAGGCGGCAGGAATAAACGTTTATACCGGTTTGCTGCCGGACGGAACCACAGCCGAATCCAAATACCTGGATGAGAAGGCTTCTCTAATCGCGGCGGGGAATACCACAAAGGCTGCCAGATACACATGGACCCCGAGTGAATACTGGTATGCCAATAAGCCCACAGAAAACGTCCAGTTTAATCTGGCGGGTGGGATTACGAAGGATCTTGGCTTCATGGTGGACGCCAAGTATATCAACTCCTACGGTATGTATCCCGGAGATTTCAACCGGTCCGTAAATGCGACCGCGACCGTTGATTGGGCCATTCAGCCGACTTTGAAGCTGACAGCAATCGGCATTCTTTCAGACCAGGGTTATTTCCTCGGCTGGAGAAACAGTATGTATAACGAGAACTTCAAGTTTTACTTGCAGGGTGTTCCACGTTACGCACTCGGCACCGCTGCCGGAAGTCTTAAACTGGTCAACACACTCTCGGACAAGACGTATTATGAAGTCCAAGCAACTTATACTGACAGCCCCGATCAAGTAGGATTCATACAGAGTGGTGGCCAGATAAATCCACTGGGAGTGACAACGGGTAATTTCCTCACCTTTGCAGATCCGGCTCAAATCAAGCAGTACGTGAGCAATATCGATTTGACAAAGTTCTTCTCCGTCGCACCACAAAATGAAACGCCGTCGGCGGCTTCTTTCCC
This sequence comes from Bacteroidota bacterium, assembly GCA_021796055.1. The sequence continues at coordinate 660 of JAJYOS010000530.1, read as the reverse complement.
GTCTTCCTCCCCTTACAAATTGTCGAGGCCCGGCGTCTACTATGAGAACCAGGACGTGCAACAATTCAATATACGCGGCGATATAAACAGCCAGGTTAACAGCCACCATTTGCTTTCGGGTGGCGTGAACGTTCAGCTTTACAATTATCACAACCTGAGAAGGTTCTCCCCGAGCGGGTACGTCGACGTAGAAGATTATACAGTACATCCGAAGCAATACGGCCTTTACGCCCAGGATAGGATGGACTATTCCGGTGTGATAGTCAACGTCGGTATGCGTGTCGATGGATGGGATGCCGGCGCGAAGGAGATCGGTAACTTCTTTGCACCTTATACCCTCGTTCCTGACAGCGAGGTTTTTGGAGGTGTCAACTCGAATGGGACCCCTGAGGTCATTCACTTCAATAATATGGTCGTGAACAGAACCAAGACAGTTCCGGTAAAATGGTTGTTTGAACCGATGATAGGTATATCACATCCGATTTCGGACAGAGCTTCGATGTACTATTCATTTTCCAGGACGATGCAGCCTCTGCCGTTCTCGGCTCTATATGGCATCTCCTATAGTCAGTTCCATACATCCTTGCCCAACGTTTCTCTCGTAAGTCAGGATCCTATGAAGTCAACGAATTATGAGATGGGACTACAATATGCGGTATC
>JAJYOS010000529.1 GCA_021796055.1 Bacteroidota bacterium | reverse complement strand
GGTGTTGTCCTTGCTCTCCTGCACGTTAGGCTGGTCGAAGGCGTTGATTCCGATTATCGCGCCTGCAATGGCAGTGGCGATCTCCCATCTGAAGAATTCCTGTCCGAGGTCGTACAAATCAGCCATCTCGATCGTGACTATCGGATGCCCCGCCTCGCTCAGTTTCCGGACACGATTTTCCAGTTCCGTGTCCACATCGTCCTTCACTCGTATGTAAACGAAGAACCTATCCTTGCCGTAGTCTTCGGGGTTAAGAACCGGCTCATCGCTCACAGGAAGAATTCCTTTTCCCTCTTTGCCCGTACTTTCGGCGATAAGCTGCTCGAGCCACAATCCGAGAGTCCGCACCTTCTTTGAAACGATGAAAGTGATTTTGTCTTTGCCCTTCAAGGCCAGTTCTCCCATGGCGGCGCCGAGGGAGAGGCCGGGGTTCTTCTCGATCGGAACGCACGAATCGCAGGCGTGGGCCATCCGGAGAGCCCTCGCAAGGAGCTCACTCACATTCAAACCAAAAAGCGCGGCGGGGACAAGACCGAAGTAAGACAGGGCCGAATACCGTCCGCCTATATCGGCGAAGTTCAAAAAAGTGTGCCTGTATTGTCTCTCTCTGGCGACATCGATAAGCTTGGAGCCCGGATCCGTGATGGCGACGAAGTTGCCGCCGGCATAGACTCCCTTCAGAGTCTTCACTTTGTCAAAGAAGTAATCGGCAAAAGCGTTAGGTTCCGCAGTCGTCCCCGATTTGCTCGCGACTATGAATAGAGTGTCCGCGAGCGGGACCTCATTTTCAATCTTCAGAATTGTGGCTGGATCCGTCGTGTCGAGAACTGTCAGCGGTATACCTCCATCCGGCACGCCGAACGATTCCTGCAAAACCAGCGGAGCGAGGCTGCTCCCGCCCATACCCATATGAACGACGTGCTTGAAACCCGCTTCTCTTATCCCGGCGACGAACGCCATCAGGTCATCCGCCGTATCCTCCATCTTTTCGGCGACATGGAGCCAGCCGAGGGAGTTCCGGATAATCTTCCTGCTCACTTCATCCTTTTTCCAAAGCGTCGTGTCTTTTCGCCAGAGCCTTTCAGCGAAATTCTCCTTATCGAGCACGTTAAGCCGGTTTTTGAGATCTTTCTCCAGTTTTCCGAGCGAAAATTTTTGCGAATCTACGGGTTCATGAAGCGCGGCTTCGCGTTTATCGGCGAGCGCCTTGAGCAGTGTATCGTACGCCTCCGCGAATTTCCTCACTCCTTCGTCCTCGAGCTGCTGAGTGACAGAGTCTATATCGACTTCAAGCAAAGGAAGATGCTCCAGCACTCTCCGGGCGCTATCGATATCGATCTCCAGTCTCGCCGAGGGATCCCCATGATCACGGTACGCGTTAAGCGTCTCGAGGGGAAGCGTGTTCACTGTTTCCGGCCCGATCAGTGCCTCGACATATTTGACATCGGAATACGCCGGGTTCTTGGTACTAGTGCTTGCCCAGAGGAGCCGCTGTTTCCGCGCGCCTTTTGAGGCGAGTTTCCTAAAGCGCTCGTTCCCGAAAACTTCGCCCCAGATTCCATACGCGATCTTCGCGCTCGCGATCGCGACTTGTCCGCGCGCGCGGACCGCTTCCGCCGTGTCCGGTCGCTGTTTAAAAATCTTCTCCTCGAAGCCCTTATCCACGACCGAGTCGATCCTGCTCAGGAAAAAGCTTGCGACGGAAGAAACACCTTCGATTCCAAGCCCCTTTCCAACTCGCGCCTCGAGTCCGGCCAGATACGCTTCCACAACCTCGCGGTATCGCGGCAAGCCGAAGAGAAGAGTCACATTGACATTTATCCCTTCGCTTATAAGCTGGCGAATCGCATCCACCCCTTCAACGGTTGCCGGGACTTTTATATATAGGTTTGGCCGTCGAACGGCTTCCCATAACTCGCGCGCTTCCGCAATCGTGCCCTTGCTATCGTGGGCGAGCCTCGGAGATACTTCCAGACTCACATACCCGTCAGATCCTTTGGTCTTCTCGTAAACGGGCATAAAGATGTCGGCCGCCTTCGTGATATCTTCGACAGTCAAAGAGCGGTAGATTTCTTCTACGCTTCTGCCTTCGAGAGCCAGAGCGCGCACGGATTCATCATAGTCGTGGCTGCCGGCAATTGCCTTTTCAAATATTGAAGGGTTGGAAGTAACTCCTGATATGCCGTCGTCATTTATCTCTTTCGCGAGCTGGCCGGAGACAAGCATGTCTCTCCGGATGAAATCCATCCAAATGCTCTGGCCCAGTTTTTCAACACCCAATAAGGGATTAGTTTTCATTTATAGTTCTCCTTGTCCTCTAATGTCGCCACCTTTGCAAGACGCCGCCGATGCCTCTCGGCTCCGCTGAAAGAGGCGCTCAAGAATTTCTCTACGATTTCCCAGGCCAGCTCGTTACCCACGATCCTTCCCCCGAGACAGATTACATTGATGTTGTCGTCTTCTACTCCCTGATGCGCCGAGAAGCAGTCATGTATCAATGCCCCTCGAACTCCTTTGATTTTGTTGACGGCAACCGACGCGCCTACGCCGCTGCCGCATATCGCAATCCCCCGATCCACTTCTCCGGATGAAACGGCCCTGGCAAGTGGGACAACATAATCGGGGTAATCGTCGCCCGTGTCAAGTGTCCCGGCTCCATAATCAGACAACTCATGGTTCAGCCTTCTCAGCCGGGCGATTATTTCCTGTTTCAGATCAAATCCGCCGTGATCGCAGGCGATACCGATCCGCATTGACGCTCTCCTCATTGAATATCTCGGTATTTCAGTGCGCTATTTCATGGCGCAACCTACTAATGTAACAAAAATTCGCCTTTCGAACGTTTCATTTCTTATAAAAATACCGGTAGGCGGAAAATGTTTTCTCTGAAGGAACTATTTTGAGTCATGAGAATAAATAATCCCTGACGCAGCTATTTCATAAAGAGACCTTCGGGCAAAAAGAAATCGGATTATCTGCCGGGCCGCGGGAAACGTCAGGTTGAGGAGTCTCAAGGAAGCTTAATAACTACCCGCTAAGGTGAACAAGCCCCTCCATCCAGTATGAGCTTCCGAAACTTATGAGCCTCATTGCTGTCTCTCTCCATCAGTCGGTTTGAGCCGTTCTCTTGTTTCTGAGTTTTTCGAACACCGCATAAAAACCGGTCCGTCTATTTTCACTCAGATTTAAGACAATGAATCCACCCGAAGAAACTAAGCGACAATAGCACCTCGAGGCGATTTTGGGCACGACTGATGAGACTCCCCCACAAAACTGCCATACTCGCTTTCGTCGTACGAGAGCTGATTACATTATCGATGAACGGCATGTGGAACACACGCCGAGTGAGAATCCGACAGACAGATCAAACGGGAAAAATCGGCTGAGGAGTTAGAGTTTGAATCACTTCCCGGCACCAGCAAGTTTATTTAGTATCTTCCCTGCGAGCGAACCAACTTTCTTTTTCATATCGAAAACCGCGCGTCTTCTTGATCTACCCTCGGAGAGCTGGCCCGACTTACCACTTTCAGACGAACTGAAAATCACGTCTCCACTGGCGGCCTCACTCGCGTTCAGCTCCAGATGCCACCCGCAGTAATACCAATCATCAACGGGTTCAGCCGACGACTGCATGCTGGTGGAGATCCTGACGACCAGATCGGCGGTTTTTCCGGGCGCGCGTTGCACCGTAAACCCCTTCCCTGTAAAGAGATCCGTGACGGTCTGCGCCATCTCGTCAGAGCCGGGTCCCTCGCCGATGATGCCGATCACAAAATCATTCTGAAGAAAACCGAGGATTTCTGATTTCTCTCTTTCGTATGAGTAGGGAGGCTCGATGCCCTTCCCTGCCGCAGACACGATTCTTAGATCGGAGTTGAGCTCATTCCTGTCCGAGAGCAGCGAATTCCTGAGCAGCAACAATTTCAATTTATCTATCTTAGTCGCGGCGGAGTCGGTCTTCGATCTGAGCCTCTCGATCTCGACGTCAAGTTCATGAATTCGCTCCGCGAACTTCACCGCTGCCTTTTCGCGGTCGAGCACGGCCAGAGCATAGAACGTCGCGTCCTTCGGGTTCTGCCAGACTGCTGCAATCTCGGTGCCCTCCAGCGTCTTCCTGAGTCCCATATTTATCGCCGACCTAGTGACCTCCCTGGATTCCACGGTTGTACTCCCCTGTGAATTCTTCAGCGTCTCCGACTTGTTGACAGAAAGATCGGCCTTGATATTCACACTGAATACTTCCGCGATATGAGCGCGTGCCTGGTTCTCAGCCGCTTGCCTGGTGTCGCCGCTCCCGACTCCCACCATGTAAAATTCATCCGCATATTCCCGGCTTTTACCCCGCACCCAATCCGGCTCCTGTGCGAAGACAAACGCGTTGAGCCAGAACAAAACCGCCAATGAAAGCGCACTTCTCATGATGCGTTCACCTCATTTTACATCCGGCACAATCTCCACGGAGACCGAGCCGGGTTTAATCGTTACAGTCCTGCTGTCTACGGGCTGGGACGATTCGTCCAAGACGGAAAACGTATAGCTGCCCTCGGGCAGTTGCAGCCGCGCCAGCTGAATATCATGCGGCAGAGTTCTCCACGTACGGATGTCCGCCTTCTCAGAAGCATCGTAGGCCGCGTCCAGCGCTACGCTCGTCAGGAAATTCGCAAGCGGCGAATCGTCTTTCTTCATCTCCTTTTTCGCCTTCTCTGCCGCGAGGAATTTCAAGAGCGCCCTGCCGGCAGTCTTCAAATAGACCATGGCGATGCGTTCGTCAAGATTCCTGGCAGCGATGGCATCTACATTTTCCCCAAGCTCGGAGGTTTTGTCCTCCGACACTCCATCGCCCCTCAGATCAATGCGATACGAACGAACCCATCCCTGGCGGGAGCGGAATTTCGGAACGGCCGCGACAAACGTGTGGATAGTCCCGTCTTTGTCCATTATCGAGACCTTCAGTTTGACTTCTTCCTTCACCGGCCCTTTTCCGGAGTATATGAGAACAAGAAGTGTTCCCTCGTCCTTTGGCGGCGGGGCGTATCTCATTCCGAACGCGGTTTCATATTCGTTCAATTCGTCATTGAAGCCGA
>JAJYOS010000528.1 GCA_021796055.1 Bacteroidota bacterium | reverse complement strand
CAGCTGCCCGGAGTGCAGGGCGGCAGAGTCCTGCTGGCTAATGGATGGTGGCTTTCACCGGCAGGAAAGTCGATTGAGCTCAGCACCCTTCCGCTTAACGCGGCTGTTTCACCAGATCAGAGATACGTTGCGGTGACGAACGACGGGATGAGGAAGCCTCTCCTTATGCTGATCGACCTGCGGACGCATAAGGTGGTCCAGTCGATCGGGCTGAAAGACAGCTGGCTCGGAATCGCCTTTCATGGTGAAAAGCTATTCGTGTCCGGCGGGAACCAGAATTGCGTTTACACGTTCAAACTCATCGGCGGGAAGCTGGAGAATTCCGACACGGTGGCATTCGCGCCGCCGCATCCCAAAGCCTTCGCATTTGCGGCGGGACTGGACGTGCATGGTGACATGCTTGCCGTAGTATTTCGCGGGGACAGCACGCTGAGGTATTTCAACCTTCAGACAAAGGAGTTTGAGAAGGTGAAACTGGACGGAATGCCGTATTCGTGCAAGTTCCTGAAAAACGGGACTCTGCTTGTGTCGATGTGGAGTTCCAGGAAGATCGAGGCGTTCGACGGAACGAAGCTGGAATATGATGTTCCGACGGGCGATCACCCGACTGAGATAGCCGTGACGAAGAACGACCGGACCGCATTTGTCGCCGACGCAAACGACAACAGCGTGACGATGATAGACCTGGTGCGTCGCAAGGTGCTGGAGAACATTTCTATTTCGCTTTATCCCGATTCGCCCGAAGGCTCGACCCCGAACTCGATCTGCATCACCAACAACGGGAAGTATGTGTTGGGCGCAAACGCCGAGAACAATTCACTTACCGTCATCAAGCTTGAAGGACACAGGGCGGTTCCTGTCGGGTTCATTCCGGTCGGCTGGTATCCGACGAAAGTCATGGAACTGAACGACGGTACCGTACTCGTTATAAACGGCAAGGGAAACCGCTCACTACCCAACGCACAGCATCAGTATATCGGCAGACTTTTCAAGGGAACGCTTTCTTACTTCTCGTTCCCGAATCAAAGGCGGCTCTCCGTTTATACAAAGGAAGTATACGCAAATACTCCGTACAGACCCAGGGACCGAAAGGAAGCGAAGGTCGACCGCAACAACCCGATACCTTACAAAGTCGGCGGAAAATCTCCGATAAAATATGTCTTCTATTTTATCAAGGAGAACCGGACCTACGACCAGGTGTTCGGCGATATGAAAGAGGGAAACGGCGATTCGAGCCTCGTCATGTTCGGAAGAGAAATTACTCCAAACATACACAAGCTTGCCGGCGACTACGTCCTGCTCGACAACCTGTATGCGAATGCGGAGGTCAGTGCCGACGGACACAACTGGTCAACGGCGGCTTACGCGACGGATTATGTGCAGAAGAGCTGGCCAAACAATTACGCAGGACGCGGGGCGTTTTATGAATTTGAAGGAGGGCAGCCGACGGCGAGCCCGTCCGCGGGCTATCTCTGGAATTTGTGCGAGAGACACGGCGTGACGTTCAGGGACTACGGTGAGTTTGTGGCGAGCAACCCGGATACCGCCGACCCGAATACTCCCCGCGAGAAGGCGCTCGACGGCCACACCGACGTGATGTACCGCGGCTGGGATCTGAACTACTCCGACCTGAGCAGGTACAACGCGTGGAACCGTGATTTCACGAAACTTCTGAATGAAGGCAAGCTGCCCAGGCTGAGTATTCTGCGCCTTCCCAACGATCACACCGCGGGCACGAGAAAAGGTTCGCTGACTCCGCAGGCGATGGTGGCACAGAACGACTACGCGCTCGGCTTATTTGTAGACAGGATTTCGCACAGTCCGATCTGGGACAAGTGCGCGATTTTCGTGATTGAGGATGACGCCCAGGACGGCGCCGATCACGTCGACGCGCACAGGACCGAAGGTCTCGTGATCAGTCCGTACGTCAAACGGCATTTTGTGGATCATACTTTCTACACGACGTCGTCGATGCTGCGGACCATGGAGCTTATACTCGGTCTGCCGCCGATGAGCCAGTACGATGCAGCAGCGAACCCGATGTTCGACTCGTTTACCATGAAGCTGGACACTGCGACCTATCCGGTTGTAGAGCCGCTGATAGATATTTACGCCAGAACGCCGGACAATGCGTACGGCCAGTCCATCATGGATCACTTCGACCTGGCTCACGCCGATATGGTGCCGCCGAGATTGTTTAACGAGATTCTTTGGCGGTATATAAAAGGTACAAACATGCCCGCACCGACATATTCCATCTTGTCGGCCGGAAGTGGAGACTGAAATCGGATTGCGCCTCACTTGCCCTTGAATGCGAGCCGCGACTTCAGGCCGCGCAGCTCCTCCTTCGTTGGAAACTTGAAAAGGAGGAGAAGAACGAAGAAGCCCGCGAGCGCGGAGGCCTTGAACAATTGCTCGTGGACTGAACCGAGAAGTTCGTGTCTGAAAGCGTGTGCAATCACAACCACTGCAAGTGCGATCCCTATCTTCAGCAACCTTCCGAACTCATACTTGACCGGGTAAAACCTGTGAGACACGAAGTAGATCGTGAGCGCCATTCCGGCATACGCGAAAAACGTAGCCCATGCGGCTCCGAACATCCCGAATTTCGGTATCAGAAGGAGATTTACCGCCACGTTTATGGCGGCACCGATTCCGGTAATGTAGGGAAGATGAGATGTCTTCTTTTCGATGTATATCCCGGCCATGAAATTGACATACAGGCCGTTGAACAGGTATCCGAGCAGGATTACCGGCACTATGCCGAGCCCGGACCAGTAAGCGGGGTTTATTATGAACCGGTGGAAAACGTGGATCTTGACAATGTCGTCCACGTAAAGAGAGACGAGTACCACGACGATAGAACTGAAGAGGGTGAAGTATGTCAGGATCCTGGAGTAGAGCTGCTTCGCGTCCGGGTCGTTTGCATGAGTCAGGAAGAAGGGCCGCCACGCGTAGTCATACATTGATACAATGAGCATCATGAAAATTCCGAGCCGGTAATTTGCCTGATAAATACCGACTGTGCTCTCATTTGTCATGGCAAGCAAAATAGGCCTGTCGATCACCTGTACCATCATGGCACCGAGGCCGGCCGGAATATAAGGGAGTCCGAACTTGAGCAGCTCAATATACAGCTTCTTGTGAAAATGGAAGCCGAACCTTTGAAAGATCGTCGGAATAAGGAGAACCAGCGTTACAGACGAGGCGATTACACCGCTGATGAATATCCCCTCGACCCCCGCATGAAACTTCAGGAGCAGGATGACGTTGGCAAAGACGTTGACGAGTATGTTTATCAGCTTGATGGATGCGAAGGTTTTGACTTTTCTCTGGAGGCGAAGCGAAGCGAACGGTATCACCGCGAGGGAATCGAGCATGAGCATAAGAGCAGAATACTTGATAGTGTCCGCAAATTTCAGCGGAATCTCCAATGTGGGGGCGAGCCGTATGTTATTGAAAAACAAAAGCGACGAGAAGATAAGCGAAGTCGTCAGGACCGACAGGAAGGGCGTGGTGAAAATCTGCTTGTCATCGCCGATTTCCTTGGTTGATGCGTACTTGAAGTAGGCGGATTCCATTCCATACATATATATGATGTTCATGAAGGCTATGTAGGAATAGACCGTTGCTACCACGCCATACTGCGAAGTGGAGAGTACGTTTGTATAGAATGGAACGAGCAGGAAGTTGAGGAATCTCCCGACTATCGTGCTGACGCCGTAGACAGCAGTATCGGAACCGAGGGATTTTATCTTATCGAGCATACTCCTCTGGTAGGACCGGGAGATGGGTTGATGGATATATGGATTGATGCATTAATAATCAGATGCTTAGAGGATAGATGATTAAGTCTTTGGGGATTTTTGCGCGATTTCAAGTTCTTCGTTCCAATCTTTGTCCTTCATCCTTGTTTACAGCGATTTGACAAGTGCGAGCAATTTGTTCTCCGTCGCATAATGGAGCTCATCAAATTTCTCGAACCCTTCCTGGAACAGCTGTCCCGTTTCTCTTATGCCGATCATTCTCGTCATGGCTTCACCTGATGAGCCTAGAGCAACGTATAGAAACTGAAGATATTCTTTCAGTGACCTGCGGCAATAGCCTTCGGCAATATTGGCCGAGATCGATTGGACGGCATCGAGTATCTGTGACCGTAGCTTGATATCAAGCTTCGGTATTTGGTTAAGGGAAATGGAGGTTAACTTGAAGAGCTCAACCGCATCGTTCCACACATTAAGTTTCATGTAACCACGGTTAGGATTGCGACGTTTTGTGTATTCCATAATCAGCCTCCGCGTTCAACGGTTTCTCCCACTGATCCACAAATCCAGCAATCCATTAATCCTTTCTTGCCTTTTCCTCCGGATTGTCTTCTACCAGCATGATCGGAATGTCGTTCTCAACCCTGTAGACGTGTCCGCACTTCTTGCAAGTCAGAGTGTTCTTTTCCTGACTGTAATCCAAATCGCCACGGCAGTCAGGCTTTGGACAGCAAAGGATGTCAAGTAATTCTTTCTTAAGCATCGGATTCTCCTTATAACAATTCAAAGTTTTCCGTTGAGCAGGTCGAGAAACATCTTAGGCGCCCGAACCGGCCTGCCTGTCCTGATATCGACGAAGCTATGGACAGTAAAACCTTCAGTCATCCTTTCAGAGCCTCGAAATACCTCGTAGTCAATTCTGAGGCGGGCCTTCGGCATTTCCTTCAATATGGCCGTTACCTCGATGACGTCATCATACTGCACCTGGCGCAAATACTTTGCGTATGCCTCGATAAGGGGAAGGAGGAAGCCAGCCTCTTCGAACTGGCGATATGTCATTCCCAGGGAACGCATCAGATCGGCCCTTCCGACCTCGAAATATTCGAAGTAACGTCCGTTGTATACTCCGTGCATCTGATCGGTCTCGGCATAACGGACTCTGATGCTGCTCTTCGTAAAATACATTAGTGAAGAAGGAGTTTCTCAATCTCCGGAGAAGGAACCCATGTTGCCGAACTTCTCTATTCGACTTTCCACAAGTTTATCCGGTTTGATCTTCTTCAGGGCTTCTATCTCCTCGACGAGAAATTTCTTCAAAGTCTTGGCA
>JAJYOS010000527.1 GCA_021796055.1 Bacteroidota bacterium | reverse complement strand
GAGCTGTAAAGTGCTGAACGCCGACGGGACGCTTCAGAAGACGTGCAGAAGAGGTTTCCCCACACCGTGGGTCGCCTTCACCAAGATTTCAGGATTGAGCAGGCTGTTTCCGCACACACGACTCTTTGGAAGATATAACCTCACCTACCTGGACCCGGAGGAAGAACACGAGGTCGACGCAATTGGCGGGAGTTTTATGTTCATACCGCGAAAGATGTTCGATGTGGCAGGCGGATTCGATGAAGATTATTTCATGTACGGCGAAGATATCGACCTATGCTACAAGATCAAGCGAGCAGGTTACAAAGTCTTCTATACACCGAGGACTACGGCAATTCATTTCAAGGGGGAGAGCACGAGGCGCAGCAACATCAACCAGACGTACGAGTTCTACAGGGCGATGAGCGTATTCGTTGAAAAGCGCTACGGGACGAAATCTCTCCTGTCGTTGGTTCTGCGATCGGCGATTTTCGTGAACCGCCAGGTACGCTCTCTGGTTCTGGCGTTGGAGAAGGTTTGGCCGGTCGCACTTGATTTCGCGGTCGCCGTTCTCGCTATGTTCATGGGCGAATTGCTGAAGACTCACCGGATCTATTCGATACCGAGTTACGGCCGTCCATATTTTTATATTGCACCGGGGATCGCTTTCGTCCTTTTCGGAATGGGTGGAGGGCTATACGGTGAGAACAAGTATTCAGTGAAGCTTTCTTTGTTCGTCGCGTTTCTCACGTTCCTCTTGTTCTCGTCGTTCACTTACTTCTTCAAGGAGTTTGCATTTTCCCGACTGATAGTACTGATTGCGAGCTTCATCATAGCTGTCGTCCTACCGGGCTGGCGGCTTGCCTACCAGTTCCGCACTTCCGTCGGCACGAAGAGGCACCCTCTTTTCGGCAGGAGAACTATCGTGGTTGGCATGGACGACCGTGCGGTTGAACTCATCAGGAAGATCCGCGCAAGGGTATCGATGGGTTACGACATTGTCGGAGTCGTCTCTGAAACTGAACAGGACAAGAACCGGCTGCTGGGTATCAGAGTGATCGGGTCGCTGCCGGAGCTTCCGAGGATCATTCGGGAGCGGAAGATCGATGACGTTGTATTTGCATCCGGTAAGGTCTCTTATTCGGAAGTATTGCGCGCCGTCGCAAGCGTGAAGGATCCGTCAGTTAATTTCAAGCTCGTTCCCGATACGATGGACGTGATCATAGGGAAGACTTATGTTGACGGTCTTGCGGATGTCCCTCTTGTCGACATCGATTATAACATAAACAGGACGGGGAACAGGATAACCAAACGGATATTTGATTTCCTTTTCGCGGCGGCTGTGATGATAATATTGTCGCCGGCTTATCTGTCGAAGCGAGATACCGCTGTACGCCGCGTTCTCAGGAAGCTGCCGCTCGTCCTGAGTGGTACCTTTTCAGTAGTCGGCCGGTCGGAATACTGTCCCCAGGGCACCGAAGAGATATTCGGAAAGTTCGGTGTCACGGGAATCGTCCAGCTGAATCGCGGTCAACTCCTGTCGCCGGAAGAAGTAGAGAAGCTTTATGTCTATTACGCCAGAAACCAGTCTATCTGGCTTGACGTCGAGATAGTCGCGAAGAGTCTGCTTCAGCTGGTCGGCGAAAGAAAAGACCCGGAGTAAATCGAACCGCTTCTCAAGCCACTCTGCGTTAATTGGCAGTGCGTGATTCCCCGGTCGCATACGCCGCGTCCGCGGGCCTGCGGCTTATATTATTGCTACCGCCAGATTATGCGATACACCCTGACGTCCCAGTGTCGACTCTGACTGGTGCCCATTGCGGGCACAGTGGCATTGTAGATTTCCTGGAAAGATGCGGGAATCTTATCCAGGTCCAACTCCCCGTGGAGAACCACAAACTCAGGCTTCTTGGCTTCAAGGTGGGCTTCTTTGGTTCTGTAACCAAGTCTGTCCTTATCGACCAATCCAACCAGATCATCTATTCGACATCCGGCAAGATCACCGATTATTCCGGCATCTGTGAGTGCTACCTGACAATTACCGGTGTTGAGATTCTTCAAGATGCCGGCAATTTTCATATACTGTGTCTGGAATCCTTCGTAATATCTATCCATTGCGGGTTTCTTGAAGACTGCCGCGAACGTGCCGTTGTAAAATATTGAGGCAGTCATCAGCGAAACAAAGGCCAGGCTACGTTTTCGTTTAGACAAATCCAACCTTTGCTCCGTTCGCTTGACAAGATCGATCGCGATGAGAATGACCGGCGGGGAGAGCATCACGGTGATGAGTGTGACGTTTTTCAACGCGTAAAAACAATAAAATGCACCAACAAGAAAAGCGAACAACAGATCTTCTTCCGCCATCATACCTGCATTGACCGGTTTCAAGTGCGTCTATTTGTGGAAAGGTCCCTTCCTATGGATAAGATAGAAGGCGGCGGAAATCAGAATGGCTGCGATCTCCGTCAGATTTCCCGATAAAAACAATTTCGCGTAGCTCACCAGTGTGCCTATCTGTGTCGAGAAGAGAGGCTCAGCTGCTTTTACAATGAAGGTTGTGGAAACGATTGTACCATAATACAACTTCGCAAAACCGAGCCAACCCGCCACGGGAATAACCGCCAAAATAACATTTGCGAAGTCGAAGCCCCGTCGCTGCCTAAGAATGAGGTAAACGAACAATATGAAAAGAAACGCATAGAATTCCGGTCTGATTGAAGGTGCAAAGCCCAGGAGGAAATATGACGGGCGCCTTATGGTCCCGGCGTTTTCACGGTAAACAGCGGATGCAAGGAGGATAATAGAAAACATGCCGCGGGCGTCTCCATACCGGTAAACGACCAGCGGAGAAAATAACCGTTGGCAGCCAGCAGAAATGCGGCAGCGAATGATGGGAGTGGATCGAACCGCAGTCTCGCAGTGTAGAACATCATGAGAATCGAGGCTGCTGCAAATATAAACGACAGAAATCTTGCCGTGAATTCTATGTTGCGAAGAAAAACCGCTGCCACAGCGATAAGGGGCGGCTAAAGCGGCGACGTCGCCCCGTATGTTCTATTCCCGGCGAAGGTGTATCCCTTTCCGTTAAAGATACCTTTTGCATATCCGAATTGAATGAAGACGTCATCCGGTATGTAATGGTGATAGAGCAGGAACGCAGCTACGCCGAAGGCTAAAATCAGAGGGACGATTAATTTCTTCATGAGCAAGATTTCGATTATTTAGGAGGATTTTGAATGGTTGGGTAATATTTGAGGAATGAAAAATCAATGATCAGGTAAAATCTTCTCCCTCAAACTTCACACGCGTCCCGCGGGATGCATTGAGGACGAAGTCTTAAATGGGAAAAGACGAATCTCTATCTCCCGGGAGGTAACCTTGCCCCTTGACAATGGAAACTGAAAACACTACATTAGTTTCCATGGTGCCACACCCCGACAACGTTCGCCAGGCGGTCCTCGAGCTTTCATACGAGAAGTTTGCCCAGCATGGCTTCAAGAAGGTGACCATCGATGAGATTGCGACCGAGCTTGGAATCAGCAAGAAAACCGTCTATAAACTGTTCCCAAGTAAAGAGGAGATTCTCAGGGAAGTGGTGTTTAATAAAATGACCACCCTGGTCGAAGCTTTCGAGAAGATCCAGTCGCTTAAGGATTCTTCAGTCGATAAGGTGCAGGCTATCTCCCAAATCGTTGGAACGCAGATAGACGAGCGATGGCAAAGGATTCTCATCGAGGTACGCCTGAACGCCCCGGCTCTATTCAAAGAAGTGGATGGAATAATACAGCATAGGCTTGCGCTGGGTTGGCAGAAGATAATCATAGAGGGCCAGAAGAACGGCTGGATCAGGAAGGACATCGATCCGGTTGTTTTTACTACGGCTTACGTCGGCGTAGTCAGGGAATTGATGAAGTCCGATTTTCTTACCAAGCACGCGCTCTCTGAGTCCGAAGTCCCGAAGCAGGTTCTCAAAATGTTCACGGAAGGTATTCTTACCGAGAAAGGAAGAAAAAGATAAAATGAAGAGGCTCGCAGTTTTTCTCGCTTTTGGCTTTTTCCTGGTGGGCTGTGGCAATAACTCGAACAATAAGCCCGTGACCGCCACCGGTACCGTTGAGGCGACCGAGAGCTCCATTGCGGCGCAGGTCCCCGGAAGCGTCGTCAAGATGAACTTCGAGGAAGGGGCGCTCGTAAAGGCGGGCGATACGCTGGCAGAGACAGACCATGAGTCGCTTGTTGAACAGGTGAATCAGGCCCGGGCCGCGCTCGTCATGGCACAGCAGCAATATGACCTGCTTGTGAAGGGAGCCCGGAGTGAGGACCTGAAAGTCGGTGAAGAAGGTGTCAAGCAGGCGCACGCTAACTATAATCTCGCGCAACTCGCTTTTGACAGGACCAGGAAGCTGTATGCCGATCACAGTGTTTCGCAATCTCAGATGGACGCTGCCAATGCACAATACGAAGTTGCCGGCGCGCAGCTGAAGTCGGCTCAGGAAACGCTGACCAAGTTGCGACAGTATGCTCGACCGGAGGAAATTCGTGCCGCCGCCGCTCAGGTTCAGAAAGCCCAGGCAGGCCTCGACGGCGCGAGGATTGTCCTCGAGCATTCTTACCTGACTTCTCCTATCACAGGGACCGTTCTGGAGAAACTCCTCGAGGTCGGCGACTTTGCAGCAGTGGGAACACCGGTGTATACCGTGTCCGATCTGCGGACGATGAAGATGACGGTCTACGTCAGTGAGACCGATCTCGCGCGTGTCAGGCTTGGCGATGCCGCAAAGGTTTATCTCGACGGCATGCCGGATCACCCGTTCGATGGAAAGGTAATCTATATATCGCCGACGGCGGAGTTTACGCCGAAGAACGTCGAAACGAAGCAGGATAGGATAAAACTTGTGTTCGCGGTGAAACTTGCCATAGCGAATCCGGATGGCTACCTCAAAGCAGGTTTGCCAGCCGACGCGACGATTTACACGAAGTAGACAAGGTCGTCCGACCGGCCCCGGCGAGAAATTTTTCAAAATAATGATTATACAAGTCGACAATATAACTAAGAAATACGGCGACCTGAAAGCTGTGGACGAAGTCTCCATGACGGTCGAGAAGGGAGAACTTGTCGGCATTATAGGA
>JAJYOS010000526.1 GCA_021796055.1 Bacteroidota bacterium | reverse complement strand
GCAAATAAAGCTTCTGAAATTGAGGTGTTCACCCCGGCGATTGCCCCATTGAAGGATACGATGGTGAAGCGTGCGTCGGTTGTCGTCCCACCGGCGACAACTCCCAGCGTAAGAGTGTTATCCGGGCCTAGATTGAGATCCGGATATGATATGCCAAGATAGGAGGCCATTTCCGTGCTGACAGGGGGGTAGATCTTTAGAGCGAGTTTGTAGTCGAGGGTACCGTCGAACCCGTGCCAGCCGTCGAGCCTTAAATCCAATGGGGCGCCGTAAGCGACAAGTCTATTGAAATAGACTCTGCCGTCAGTGATGTCGATTGTGAAGGCGGCATCCTTGAACTTCGCAGAATCTCTCCCCTTAGCCCCGAGGAATGAATACAGCTTTGTGAGGACGGAGTAGTCTTTTAAGGTAACGTTTGAGAGGTTGATATGTCCGCGGCCGCCGAGACTCGCCAGGTCTACTTTTCCTGAATCGTCGTAGACGCCGTTAAGTGTAAGAGAGCCGTTTCCGTTCCCGCCGGAAATCTCGGTCCTTCCCAGGTACTTCTTAACCAGCCTTCCGAAATTAGTGGTCGACACATTGGTTCTGATGCTGAAAGTAGTTTTGTTCTCCTGACTGTAATCCGTCCATCCGGAGACGATGAAGTTTCCAATCGGTGATGTATAGCTAAGCCTCCGCAGCTTGACAAAATAATCGAGCAGCCGCACGTCCGCTGATACCTTCACCAGCGAATCTGTCGGGGTCAGGAACCTGCCTGCGTTGAACACCAGGTAAATGTTCGCCGTCGGAAGCCATGCCAGGAGGGGTCTTCCTATGTTCAGGTTCATATGGGGCAGAAGGCCTATCGTGCTGAAAGTCTTTGATACCGCCTTCAGCTTGAGGAGCGGCATGGAGGTCTTGCTGCCCAGGAACGCGGTCTGGTAATCAGTAAGGCTTCCGCTCAAAACGAGATCGCTGGCGCCAAGCCGCACCAGAAGCTTGTTGAACGTGGCGCGGTTGTTCTGCAGGGAAATACTCCCGTCGCATTCTCCGGTGTAGAGGGTATCGATGCCGATCGGTATCCGAACAAGGGCATCCGCGAAAGTTATAAGTCCCGCTGCTCTTACTTTCTTCAGCCGGGCATCGTAGTCGAATCTGTATCTTGCCTTCACCAAACCTGAGAACCTGTCTTCGTCAGGGATGTTGAGGTTTCGGGCGAGCCTCCGGAGATCGATGTCGGCCGACACGTTGGCCATCGCCGTCCTTGGAGGACTCACTTTGAAAGTCACTGAGGCGATGTTCTGTCCGAGAGTCGCGCTCGGTACTGAAAGTGAAAATGCAGATGAGTCGTCCTTTATCATGTATTTGCCGGCGAGATGTCTGACAGAAAGGGAATCACCCGACCGCAGCAGGGCATGGAAGTCGCTGAGGTTGAAAAGCAGCTTCATGTCGGTCCCTGATGGAAGTTTCACAAGGTGAAACTCCAATCCCATCCGCCCCTCGACAGATTTCCTGATCACCACGTTCTGCAGAAATTCCGGAAGCAGGTTGTACAATGCGCTCGCCGAGGAATCCACGTTCACGGTGTATACGGACACGGAAGTGGACGGGTAAAAAGCGAATCTGAGTGAGGTCCTCAGCCTTATGCCGAATATTGAAACTCGTTCCGATTGGATCTGGACAAGATCGTGCCGCTTGTCATAATCGAGCTTGGCAGATATGTCGATATTGTTGCCTTTGAAAAGATCGGAGTTGCCTTTCCAGAATTCGAACCGTCCAACTCTCAGCTGCGAATTTAGGAGGAGCTTGTCCTCTTCGACTACCGTCTCAATTTTTGACGTGAAATCCACGTTGAGAAACTTCGTCGATATTCCTCCCGGGCTGTTATACCAGATCACGTTTCCGTTGACGACCTCGAAATTTGAGAGAAGAAGACTCGACAGCGACCCTCTCACGTTTCGTCTTCCCCCGTAAAACGATTCACTCAACAGACGGTCGGTGTTCATTCTCCCTCTTCTATTCTGTTCGATATAGAATGTGGGGGAGTAGAAGATGACGTTATTGATGACCAGTCTGTTCTTGAGAAGTGGGAGAATCTTCGCGTCGATGACGACCGATTTGGCATCTAGCAGGTAGGGGCTATCAAACTTTAAAGAGGATGGGTTTGTGACTCTCAGGCCCGTAATCTTAATTCCGATCGTAGGGAAGAATGACAACTCGACCTGTTCGGCGGAAACCTCCCGGTTCAGGAGCTGTCCAATCTTTGGGAGCACAAGGGCCGTTAACCTGTCGCTGGAGAAAATCACCCTGGAAAAAATGATGGCTACCAGGATGACTATCCCCACGGTGACCGCGAAATACTTGATTATCCTTCTGCTTCTCCTCATAGATGAAAATATAGGTTTTGTGGGCGCTATTTTCAATTTGCAGGCTTTTCCGGTGGTGGGCTACTTTAAGATTTTTGCACACAGAGCACACTGAAAAAGGCACGATTTCTTACCGGTACATCGACTAATAATGATTTGATCCGTGGTTATCTTCTCTTTTCCGTGATACCTGTGTGCCAATGCATCGATTCAAAATAGTCCGCTACTGGTTTCCCTGTGCGTATTTATCGTCGGTCATTGGAATAGTTTACGTCCAAAGTTATTTTAAAGAGTGTTAATAGCGTTTGAAGGAATCGACGGAGGCGGCAAAACAACCCAGGCAGAACTTCTTTCGAGCAGGCTTACCCGGGAGGGAATCCCTAACGAAGTAGTCCGCGAGCCGGGCGGAACAAGACTCGGCGAAGGAATCAGGGAGCTTTTGCTCCACCGGTCCGATCTCAAAATCGACCCCGTGGCTGAATTCCTGCTTTTCAGTGCAAGCAGGGCACAGCTGGTAAGAGAAAAAATAATCCCGCTCCTGGATGCTCGGAAGACAGTTATTCTCGACAGGTACTTCTATTCATCAGTCGCGTACCAGGGATTCGGCCGCGGAGTTCCGGTGAAAGATATAGAGAGCGTAAGCCGATTCGCCACCCACGATCTTCTCCCCGATGTCGTCTTCCTGGTGGAGCTCGACCTCGATGCGGCTTCCAGGAGGAGAGAACTGGAGGGGCGGAAGGCTGATCGCATGGAACATGCCGAGCTCGAATTTTTCCGGAAGGTCATTGCTGGATTCTCAGAGTGCGCGAAAAAGGAACCAAATCGATTCGTACTCGTCGATGGAAGGGCGTCGATCCAATCGATGTCGGAAATGATTTTTGATGAAGTTATTGAAAGGATAAAAAATGTGGCGAAGGAGAGAAATGCGCCGTAAAGCTCTTATGGTATTTGCAGTCGTTCTGATAACGACCAGTGTAGGCTTTGTCGTGATTCAGAACAGCGAAAGCTTCTTCGAAGTGAAAAGAAGCATAGATTTGTTTGGTGCGGTCTACAAGGATGTCGTCAACAATTATGTCGACCCCGTCCCCCCGCAGCCGTTCATGAGGAAGGGCATAGATGCAATGCTTGCATCGCTGGATCCGTACACGGTCTACATGGACAAGGAAAACAGCGGCGAAATAGATCTATTGACTACCGGCAAGTATGGCGGTATAGGAGTCTCGATCGGGACTGCCAACGGTAAAGTCATCATTACCGGCGTGATCGACGGTTACAGCGCCCAAAGGCAGGGATTGAGGATAGGGGATCAAATTCTTAAGATTGATACCACCGATGTATCCGCCATCAAGCTCGATCAGATAAGCAATATGGTTCGCGGCGAGCCCGGTACCCAGGTAACTCTGACGGTCAAAAGGGAGGGCGACGAACAGCCATTCCAGGTAGTACTTGTCCGTTCGGAAATAAGGCTCAAGGCGGTTTCATACTACGGAATCGTCGATTCGGGGATCGGCTTCATAAAACTCGATCAGTTCTCTCGCGGTTCCGACGATGAAGTGAGAAATGCGCTGACGGATCTCATGGCGAGAACGCAATTGAGAGGATTGATACTCGATCTGCGCAACAATCCTGGAGGCCTTCTGGAGTCTGCGGTGAACATCGCCGAACTCTTCGTCCCCAAAGGGAGCGTTATTGTCATGACAAAGGGCCGCGACGCGTCCTCCGACAAGAAGTATGTGTCCGACCATGATCCGATCGCACCGAATCTGCCGCTTGCGGTTCTGGTAAACGGAAACAGCGCAAGTGCCAGCGAAATCGTGACCGGTGCGCTGCAGGATCTCGACCGCGCAGTGGTTGTCGGCACCAACACCTTCGGCAAAGGACTGGTACAGACTATCCTCCCGCTCGATTATAATGCCCAGCTTAAGATTACGACGGCGAGATATTACACCCCAAGCGGAAGGTGCATTCAGAAGATCAATTATGACCGGAGACGCGACGGCGAAAGCGCTATTATTCCTGATAGCCTGAGGAAGGAATTCAGGACGCTGGATGGAAGAGGCGTGTACGAAGCGGGCGGAATCAAACCGGATTCCATCGTAACCGGGGACCACTATTCGAACTACGTCCTACAACTTCTGCGCGCCGGTACGTTCTTCAACTTTGCGACCGACTTCCGCTCCAAACACGATTCCATTCCCGATCATTTCACCGCAGGGAACAGCGTGCTCGAAGATTTCAAAAAGTATATCGAGCACAGCGACTTCACATACATATCACATCTGGGACAGATAATGGACGATGCGGATGAAGTTGCGTCGAACTCCGGTTACGACCCAGCCATTGAGAAGGACATCGCGGCGATCTCGAAGAGGATTGACAGCGAAGAGCATGGATTGTTCGAGAAGAATTCCAAGGAAATCTCCGAGCTCCTGACGGCCGAGATAATCGGACGATTCCGCGGCGACACCGCGCAGATCAGGTCGACACTGCGCTATGACCCTCAGGCAAAAGTAGCGGAAGGGATACTCGGGAATTCACTTCTTTACCTGCGGATTCTGGGACTGACTCATTGATTATGCGCGGCTCGAAGGTTAAATTTGATGCAATCAAACAAGGAAACGAAGGAAATGTCTAATACAGCAGCAGCTGAAGCACCGACATCATTTTCAAGAGGACTCGATGGGATTGTAGCTGGTCAATCTTCGATCTGTTTCATTGACGGACAAAATAAAAAAAGGCGGCCAGAGGCCGCCCGAGTAACTCGAAGGTGGGTTCAGAAATTTC
>JAJYOS010000525.1 GCA_021796055.1 Bacteroidota bacterium | reverse complement strand
TGAACCGATTCCCGAGTTACACCGGAGATTTGCCCGTGATCGTTAAGGAGTGTGCCGTCAAGATCCGTAGCGACGAGTTTTACCTGCCTGAGCTTTCTCTTGAAATGCGGAGATAGATTTTCCATGTGTGCTGATTAATGATTAAGTAAATCCCGTCAAACATTCAAGCTTTGTGGTAGTGGCACCGCGGCCCCGCCCCTTCTTTGCATTTTTTAGGCTTTAATGGTAAATTTATTGCGTTTTTCGAAGGAGCTTATGAGCAAGATCAAGAAAATTGGGATATACACCAGCGGCGGGGACGCCCCGGGAATGAATGCCGCATTAAGGGCGATCGTCAGAACTGCGGTATACGACAACATTGAAGTAGTGGGGATTCAGCACGGCTACAACGGGATGATAAAGGGGGATTTCATTCCTATGGGTCCCAGATCGGTATCCAACATAATTCAGCGCGGGGGGACGATTCTCAAGACCGCTCGTTCCGCGGAGTTCATGACGCGTGAAGGGAGAGCAATAGCCGCCGCCAATCTCAGTGCACAGGGGATAGATGGTCTTGTGGCAATAGGCGGGAACGGCACTTTTCAGGGCGCGACGCTTCTTTATGATGAGCACATGATCCCGACCGTCGGGGTGCCGGGCACTATCGACAATGACCTTTATGGGACCGACTTCACCGTCGGTTATGATACCGCCACAAATACAGCAGTCGAGGCTATCGACAAGATTCGCGACACTGCCGACGCTCACGACCGGGTGTTCTACGTCGAAGTGATGGGCCGCGATTCGGGTTTCATCGCTCTTGATGTGGGCATCAGCTCCGGAGCGGAATACATCGCAATTCCGGAAATCGAAGAGAATTTCGAGGCTATCCGGCAGAAGCTGACCACTGGCGGCCGTCAGAGAAGCAGCATCGTTGTCATAGCTGAAGGATGTTTTAATGGCGGAGCCGTGGATCTTGCCAGGCGAATGAGCGAATTCGTCCACTTGCATTACCGTGTCACCGTCCTCGGCCACATCCAGAGAGGCGGGAGTCCGAGCGCAAGAGACAGGGTTCTGGCAGCGAAGCTGGGGTCGGCCGCAGTTGAGGCCCTCCTGAGCGGCAAAGGGAACGTCATGGCCGGCGAGGTGAACAGCAAAGTCGTTCTCACCCCCATGAGAGACACCTGGGAAAAGAAGAAGCAGGTCGACAATAGTCTGGTGGAGTTGGCCCAGGTCCTTTCAATCTGAACAAGGCAGACGTCTGCGGGCATTTTGCCAACAATCCGAAAGTCAATTCTTAATGGCCGAGAGCAATCAGTGATAAAGCGGGATGTTTCAACCCTGACAGCCGCGGTTGCCGCTGTCCTCTTCTTCACGCTCCAGGGATGCAGCGTGATCACACAGATTACGATAGGCGCCACGAGCGGAATCATCCAGGGAAGCTTCAAGGCAATGAACAGGGAAACAGACCTGCAGATCGCGTCGCAGGCAATACCTGCGGATCTGAAACTGCTCGACGGCCTGATACTGGAATCGCCGAACGACGAGAGCCTGCTCCTCCTCGGCGCACAGGGCTATACAAGCTATGCGCTCGGGTTCGTCGAAGACTCCTCCGCTCCACGCGCGAGCCTGTTCTATCTCCGGGCGAGGAACTACGGACTGAGAATCCTCTTCAAGAATAAGGATTTCGAGAGAAGTTTTAAGGGCGACCTGGCAGATTTTCAGAAGGCCCTGAACGAATTCGGCAGGAGCGACGTGCCGGCGGTTTTCTGGACGGCGAACGCCTGGGGTAATTATGTCAACCTGAACCGGGACAACGTCGAGGCTCTTTCTGACCTTCCGAAGGTGGAGGCCATGATGAAGTTCGTTCTCAAATACGACGGCTCGTACTTCTACGGCGGCGCACACCTGTTCTTCGGGACGATTCTCGGAAGCCTTCCTGCAATGTTCGGCGGCGATACGACAGCGGCAAGAATTCATTTCGAGAAGGCGATACAAGTCTCGGATGGGAAGTTCCTGATGATCTATTATTACTATGCAAAGTCGTACGCCGTCATGACACAGAACAAGGAACTGTTCGAGTCTCTTTTACACAAAGTTATCGATGCACCTGTCAAGTTGCTGCCTGACCAGAATCTTGCAAATCAAATTGCCAAGGCGAAGGCGGTAGAATTATTGAAACATGAAAGCGATTATTTCTGAGAGGTTTATGATGTCAAAATTTTTTAGAGGGACGCTGGCACTTTTCTCGTTCCTGTGCCTATCGACCGTCCCGGTCCTTGCCCAGCAATACACAATCAAGTTCGCCACGGTAGCGCCGGAAGGCAGCACCTGGATGAATGTGATGAAGGAATATGACGCAGCCGTACGAAAGGAAAGCGGCGGCAGGCTCGGGTTCAAATTCTATCCAGGCGGAATTGCGGGCGACGAGAAGGACGTCCTGAGAAAGATCAGGATCGGACAATACCAGGCCGGCGGCTTCACAGGTGTCGGAATGGGCGAAATTGCCCCCGAAGAGAGGATACTCGATACTCCGTTCCTTTTCCGCAACACCGCTGAAATCGACTACATTTACAAGAAATTCACACCCGAGTTCAGCCAGGCGTTTGAAAAGGGTGGTTTCGTATTCCTCGGCTGGGCTGAAGTAGGTTTTGTTTATGTCTTCACGCAGACGCCCATTTATTCCGCGAAAGACATGCAGGGAGTGAAGGCGTGGATGTGGGAAGGAGACCCGATAGCACAGGTGTCGTTCAAGGTTCTTCATCTCTCACCCATTCCGCTTTCGATAACGGACGTGAACTCCGCACTTCAGACCGGGATGATCAACTGCGTTTACTCCCCGCCGCTCGCCATGATTGCACTGCAGTGGTTCACGAATGTGAAATACATGCTCGATCTGCCTCTTGCGAATTCGTCGGGATCGGTCCTGATTTCAAAAAGTTATTTTGACACTCTGCCGCCCGATTTGCAGCAGATTCTCGTGAAGAACGGACAGATTTATCTTTCGCAGCTCACCGAACAGAGCCGCAAGGATAATCTGGCGGCAATCAAGACGCTTCAGTCCAAAGGAATAATACTGACTCACCCGCGCTCGAAGAGCCAAACCGCCTACTATTACCAGACAGGCCAGGAAGCACGCCAGATGCTTGTCGGAAAGCTTTACTCTGCCGACCTGTTGAATCAGATTGAGTCGGCGCTTGCACAATTCCGAAAAGAGCATCCCGGAAAATGAAGATCCTGCGATCGATAGAAAACGCACTGGGGATTACCGAGAACGCACTTCTCGTAATCTTCCTTACCGTAACGGTTGTGATGGCATTCCTCCAGGTTATACTTCGGGAGTTTTGGTCGACCGGTATAATCTGGGGAGACGTCTTTCTGAGACATCTCGTCTTATGGATAGGCTTCTTCGGAGCGGCGCTTGCCGCGAAAGAGTCCCGCCACTTTTCCATAAACATAATTACGAAGCGCCTCCCGTCGATCATACAGAGAATGATACAGACATTCCTTGACCTGACAGCCGCGGTGGTCTGCTATTTTTTGGTTCAAGCTGGAGTGTCGTTCGTCTCAGATGAAATCCGGTACAACACCCAGCCGCTGTTTACGTTTATGGGGAAGAATGTGATGTCCTATTACCTGGAGATCATAATACCGATCGGCTTCGGACTGATCGGTCTTCATTTCCTGTTCAGGGCGATAGAGGTTGCAATTGCCGGTCCGCAGCAGTCCACGGAAGTTGGCTGAGCATAGTTGAGTCTCCGGCATTCCGATATTGACACCTCCGCAGCAGCGTTTCGCACAAAATTCTCGGAGGGTTTCTGACAAATGTTGTATATCATAATCGGCGCAGCTATCCTGCTCCTCGTACTTCTGGGCGAGCCTGTCTTTGTCATTATCGGCGCGGGTGGACTTCTTCTCTTTAATTCTATCGGAGTCAATACCTCCGCCGTCATCGTGGAGCTGTACCGGCTTGCAAGCCTTCCCGCACTTATAGCGATTCCTCTCTTCACGTTCGCGGGTTACCTGCTGGCGGAGAGCAACGCCCCTTTGAGACTCGTGCGTTTGGCCCAGGCATTATTCGGCTGGATGCCGGGCGGCTTGGCAATCGTTTCGATCGTGTCGACTGCGGTATTCACCGCCTTTACTGGCGCATCCGGCGTAACGATAGTCGCCCTCGGCGGTCTTCTCTATCCCATTCTCGTGAAGGAATCTTATCCAGAGAGATTTTCCCTCGGCCTTATGACCACGTCGGGGAGCCTCGGACTTCTTTTTCCGCCAAGCCTGCCGATCATTCTTTATGGCATCGTCGCCGGGATAAGCGTCGATAAGCTGTTCGCCGCTGGTGTCGTCCCGGGGGTACTTCTGATAGTAATGCTGTCGCTCTTCAGCATATATACCGGCATTCGTTCGGGAGTCAAGCGGCAGCCTTTTTCCGGACGTGAGGCATTGAGCGCCTTAAAGGGGGCCGCATGGGAGATTCCGCTGCCGATTATCATCATCGGCGGAATATATGCGGGTTTCTTCACCGCAACAGAGGCAAGCGCCATAATGGCGTTCTACGTCCTCGTCGTCGAGGTTTTCATACTTCGCGACGTGAAGTTTTTCAAGGATCTGCCCCGGATCACGAAGAAGAGTATGATGCTTGTCGGAGCGATCTTCGTGGTTCTCGGCACGGCACTCGGGCTTACGAATTATCTCATCGACGAACAAATCCCGATGCAGCTCTTCCAGCTTATACACCATTTTGTTACGAACAAATTCGCCTTCCTTGTGCTGCTGAATCTGTTCCTCCTCGTCATAAACATGGTGGAAATATTCTCGGCCATAATAATCGTCGTTCCCATAATCGTTCCGATCGCGGCCCAATACGGCATCGATCCTGTCCATCTCGGGGTTATCTTCCTCCTGAACCTTGAGATCGGGTACATGCTTCCGCCTCTCGGGTTGAACTTATTCATATCGAGTTTACGTTTTGAAAAGGACATTGTGAAGATCTACCGGGCCGTCCTCCCTTTCCTGGCAATTGCCCTCTTCGCCCTGTTGATCGTCACCTATTTTCCGGAACTAAGCCTGTATCTTACGAGAATATTGAAAGTTCAATAAATGAATACGCACCTGTTTGTTGCCGCGATTTACGACGATTATTATGGCC
>JAJYOS010000524.1 GCA_021796055.1 Bacteroidota bacterium | reverse complement strand
TAGCAAACGGGTAGAACAGAAACTTGTCTTCAATATATTGGGGTTGAAGACTCCAATGTCCGACTTTCCCCGCCCGGGCCCCGCACTCTGCCGGTGTGAAATGGAAGATCTCAAGCACGGTGAGTATACGATAGTCATCGACAGGCGCGGGAAACAGCTCAACCAATTCAAGGTTTCCCTAAAGAGAAACCTGAAAGTGCTGAGCTCACCGAGGCAGGATAAATTCATTGACGTGATGACAGACCGCTCCGAATGGAGCTTCCAGGGAGAATAACGACAATGCTGAGCAACCTTCTCAGTAAGACAGTGATGCCAGTCCTTTTCAAAATCGGTCCGCTCAGCGTATACAGCTACGGCTTGATGATGGGCATCGGATTCCTCGTGGCCAACTATGTTGCCGTCAAGGAATTCGAGCGAAAAGGGCTTGGCGCAAATTTTGCCAATCAGGTGACTTTCCTTGCCCTGGTATTCGGTATAGCCGGGTCCAAGATACTCTCTCTCATCGAAAACTGGGGAGACTTCATCCGCGATCCGATAGCAATGACCTTTTCGCCGGGCGGACTAACATGGTACGGCGGATTCGTGCTTGCGGCGATCATGATTCTGTACGCCGCCCACAGAAAGAAATTCAAATTCTCGAAAGTAGCAGATGCGCTCGCCCCTGCGCTCATTCTGGGCTACGGAGTCGCCCGGCTCGGATGCCACTTCTCCGGAGACGGTGACTACGGCATGCCGACGAAACTCCCGTGGGGCGTCGACTACTCGAACGGTATTGTACCGCCCTCCGTTGCGTTCAGGGATTTCCCGCATATCGAGGACAAGTTCCCCGGGGGCATCGTGCCGAACAACGTGCTCCTCCACCCGACGCCGATATACGAGTTCATTGCCGGCATGATTATATTTTACTTTCTGTGGAAGATAAGAAAGAGCGTAGAACCTGACGGTAAATTGTTCATGATCTATCTCGTTCTCGCCGGTCTCGAGAGATTTCTAGTGGAATTTATCAGGCTCAATCCCCGCCTTCTTTTCGGACTTAGCGAAGCCCAGCTGGTCTCCGTCGTTCTTATCGCCGTCGGCATTGGCGGGCTCATATACTTCAACAGAAAAGCCCTTTCGGCAAAAACGTGACCAGGGTTCTCCTGTATAAGAAAGAGAACTGCCGTCTTTGCGACGAAGCAGAAACCATACTGGAGAAACTGAAGAAAGAGAAGAGGTTCTTTCTCGAAAGAATAACACTCGAGGATAATACGGACATATTCGAAAGATTCGGGAACAAAGTGCCGGTCGTCTTCATAAACGACCGTGTGGTTTTCGAATTCAAGCTCGACGAGCAGGCATTTCTGAGAAAGCTTTCCGAGTTCGAGTAGGCGCACAGGATTTTAGTTTCACATCCGTTTAATTTCGAACATCTGAAAAAGCGAAAGACTCTCGAAGGGAGCTCATTTGGCCGAAGAAAGAATCGTCGGGCGTAACGCGGTCGCGGAGGCCCTGAAAAGCGGCTCAGACATTTCCAAAATTTATGTCCTGTATTCCGCGCACGGCGGAAGTCTGAACGAAATATACACGCTTGCAAAACGACAAGGGGTTCCCCTGGCCCGCGTCGACTCCAGGCAATTCGCCGAGCTGACGGCCAATCTCTCCCCCGGCGAGTCGGCGCAAGGAGTGGTAGCCACCGTAAGCAAGATCCGTTTCGAGACTATGGACTCCATACTCGAATCGGCCTCGGGAAAAAAGTATCCATGTATCCTGATACTTGACCGGATCCAGGACCCTCAGAATTTCGGGGCCATCCTCAGGAGCGCAGCCTTCTTCCAGGCTGACGGGGTGATCATACAGAAAGAAGAACAAGCCCCGCTCAACGAGACGGTCATAAAGGCATCCGCAGGCGGAGCGTACCACGTCAAGATCGCACGTGAAACGAACTTGCACCAGACCATCACTTACCTGAAACAAAAAGGATATTGGATCGCGACAAGCGCTGCGAAGTCTCCCCTTTCCATCGGCGAACTCGATTTTAAAATGCCGGTGGCGATACTCATCGGCAACGAAGGGAGCGGCGTGAAGAGGCTCCTCAGGGAGAAGTCGGACATGACGTTTTCCATTCCGCAGCTCGGGACGATCGACTCACTGAACGTGTCAGTGGCAACGGGGATAATATGCTATGAGATAGCCCGCCAGCGATCCGTTTCCGTGCCCGAGGCAAAATCCGAATCAAAAGGAAAATCCAGATGAAAAGGCTTTCCGTAAATATCGATCACGTCGCAACTCTCAGGCAGGCACGCGGCGAGAGCGAGCCTGACCCTGTAGGCGCCGCGTTTATTGCAGAGACCGCCGGCGCTGACGGAATCGTGACTCATCTCCGCGAAGATAGAAGGCATATACAGGACAGGGATGTTTATATCCTCCGAAAAACTCTGAAGACCAAACTCGACCTCGAGATGGCTGCAACGGAGGAGATAATCAACATTGCACTGGACGTCGTCCCGGAGCTCGTGACTCTCGTCCCCGAAAGGAGACAGGAGCTGACAACCGAAGGCGGCCTTGACGTTGCTGCCCAGGTTGCCCGCTTCAAAGAGGTCACCGCCAGATTTCACAAAAAGAATATTCTGGTCAGCCTCTTCATCGCACCGGCGAAAGAACAAGTCAGGGCGGCCCGGAGTGCGGGCGCGGACTTTGTCGAGCTGCACACCGGTGAATACGCCAATGCCAAAGGCAGCACAATAGATGACCAGCTTGAACGATTGAAAGAGGCTGCGATGGTCGCGGCGAAGCTCGGACTCAAAGTGAACGCCGGACATGGACTGGACTACCGGAATCTAAAGGCGGTTGCGAAGATCGACGAGATCGAAGAGTTCAGCATCGGACACGCACTCATTTCACACGCACTTTTCGTCGGAATGGAGAGAGCAGTTAAGGAGTTGATTGATATCCTCAAGGAGGCCGAACATTGACGAGAAAGAAATCTACCGAAGCAATACACGGAAGGAAGGACAGCCTCTACCGCGGCGCAAACTACCCGATTTATTCAAGCACCACTTTCGCGGTAGAAAAGAGCGATGACTACGACAAGTTTATCGGCGACCAGGAAGAATTCTACATCTATTCCCGGTACTCGAACCCGACAGTCCGCAATGTCGAAGAAAAAATTGCGGCGCTCGAAAAGGCCGAGGATGCCGTGCTATTCTCCAGCGGGATGGCCGCGATAACCACGGCAATCCTGGCCTTCGCCAAACAAGGAGACACCATCGTCGCTCTGCGCAGACTCTACGGGATGGCATACAGGTTTCTCAGAGATGTGGTGCCGAATTTCGGAATCCACGTTCACTTTCTCGACGAAGCCGAACTTTACGCGGCACACAAGGAGTTTCCCGGCGCGAAACTGTACTACTTCGAGACCCCCATAAACCCGACTACAGACTGCGTTTCGCTGGAGAAGACCGTCAGATCCGCAAGAAAAGCGGGTGCCCTTACAATAATGGACAACACCTTCGCCTCTCCGATTAACCAGAACCCCATCGATTTCGGCGTGGACATCGTGGTACACAGCGCCACCAAGTACATCGGCGGGCACAGCGATATTATGGCCGGCGCGGTCGCAGGATCGAAAGAGCTCCTCAAGTCCGTCCGTGAAAGCCTTAAAGCCTTCGGCGGCTGTATCAACCCGATGGATGCATACATGCTCGACAGGAGCCTCAAGACTCTCAAGGTTCGCGTCGAACAGCAGAACAAGAGTGCCCAGCGAATCGCGGAATATTTCAACCGCCAAAAGAAAATCCTGAACGTCTACTATCCGGGTATTCCATCGGTCCGCAGCTACAAGATAGCGAGGAAACAGATGATGGGTTTCGGAGGGATGTTGTGCATCGAACTCCCAGACCTCAATTCGGCAAAAATTTTTTGCGACAGCCTCGAGCTCGGGTTGAACGCGACAAGTCTGGGAGGCGTTGAGACCCTCGTGAGCATTCCGGTCCTTACAAGCCACATTAAGATGAGCCCGGACGAGCTCAAATCTGCCCGCGTCTCGGAAGGGATGGTCAGAATCTCCGTCGGCCTCGAAGATCCCGACGACCTGATTCTCGATTTCAAGAACGCCCTCGCGAAAATCCCGGCATAAGGCGGGCAGCGTCTACTTCAACAATAATACCGAATCGTAATAGACTTGCGCCGCTGCGGCTGGCTGCTATTTAACGGCCATTCCGAGAGCGAGATGGAGACGGAAGGCTCTTCCCAGATTAGCGACGAAGATTCCGAAGGCTCCCGCCCCACCGGCAAATGCCTTCAACGTGCGATCCGCTTTTTCGTAATACAACCTGTTCTCGGTAGCGGCAAAAAGACGATCGAACAATATGGCAGCGCCGGAATTGCCCGACGGTGTCGGGGCGTCGTCAATCGGTTTCTTCTTTGCCGACAGAAGGCCTTCACCCTTGCTATCAACAGGCCTGTCAAAGAAACCGCCCCTGTCTTTATCCTCAAAATCGTCTATGAGCACCTCCGCGATCTTTTCAGCTGCAGCGAGGTATGCATCGTTTCTATTCACGTCGAATAAGTCGAGCAGCGAAATCCCGAAGTAGACCTGATCGTCGAGGAGACCACCGTACACTACCGACTTACCGCTGAACGCGTGTGCCACTTTGCCGCGCTTATCCATCATCCTGTCAATTATGAACCGAGAGGCGCCCTCGGCTGCCTCGAGATAGCTGCGTTCCCTCAGCACCAGCGACGATTCAACAAGCGCACTGATCGCAAAACCGTTCCTGTCTGCAAACACGGTCTTATCTATGAACGGAGCCTTCCGATTATTCCGGGCACTCAGCAGCTTCTCTCTGGCTGACGATATGAGTGCGACGACATCTTCTTCCGTCTTTCGTAATTGATCCGCGATCGCCGCAGGCGAAACGGCAATTCTCAGGACATTTCGCTCGGGAAGCTCGTGCGTGTCGCCCGGATTTTTTCGAATATCGAAATATTGTGCTGCTGCGCTGAATTCTTCATTTGCCAATAACTGACGGGCCTCATTCTCCGTCCACGTCCAGTAACTCCCATCGTCGTGCGGTCCCACATCCGCATCAATATGTGCATAGAAAGGTCCTTCCGGCGACCTCATCGGTCCCGCAATCCATGCGGCTGTCCGCTTG
>JAJYOS010000523.1 GCA_021796055.1 Bacteroidota bacterium | reverse complement strand
AGCGGCAGGCTCGTCCTTTTTGACCGAAAAGATCGCAAAGGAGAGCGGCTGCCCAGTGATACTTGACGCAACCCATTCGCTTCAGCTTCCCGGAGGCGAAAAGGACAGGACGGGTGGTCAGCCTCAATTTATATTTCCGATTGCGAGGGCCGGCGCGGCAGTCGGCGTCGACGGCGTCTTCCTTGAAACGCATCCGGATCCTTCAAAGGCTTTGAGCGACGCTGCTACGCAGCTACGGTTCGACCTGTTCGAACCTCTTCTCACTCAGATACAGAAGATCGACGCCGCTCGCCGGGAATTCGGATCGTGACTAAACATCAGACTCTCCTTCCAAAGCTGAAGAAGATAAGGGCAATCCTGCTGGACGTCGACGGCGTTCTTACCGACGGCGCGATAATCTACGGCGTCGACGGCATAGAGCTAAAAGTATTTGATTCGCAGGATGGGTTCGGAATTGTAAACGCCATCAAACTCGGGATAAAAGTCGGCATAATTACCGCCAGGAAATCTGAAGTCGTCGAACGACGCGCGGCAGATCTTGGCATAGTCGATCTTTACCAGGGTTCAATCGATAAGCTGACGCCGTATGAGAAGATAAAGAAAAACTATTCTTTTCAGGATTCGGAAGTGGCGTATATAGGTGATGATTTGCTGGACATGCCTCTACTTCAACGGGTCGGGTTCAGCGCCGCGCCCGCGAACGCAGTCAGGGATGTGAAGATGAAGGTCGATTACGTTGCAAAATCGAGCGGCGGCCATGGAGCTGTCCGCGAAGTGATCGACCTTATACTCAAAGCACAAAAAAAGTAAGCGGGGATCATGGACGCTAAGGAAAAAGGTAAAGAGGTTGTAAGAATTGAGGCGCGCGCGGTTCAGGCCCTCGAAAATAAGATCGGCGAAGAATTCGCCGGAGCTGTTGACCTCATAGCGAGCATTTCCGGAAGAGTCGTAATAACCGGGATGGGGAAATCGGGCCTCATCGCGAGGAAGATCGTCGCTACGCTGAATTCCACAGGCACGGCGGCGATTTACATGCACCCGAGCGACGCCGTGCACGGAGACCTCGGTATGGTCCGCCCCGAAGACGTGGTCGTCTGCATATCCAATAGCGGCGACACAGAGGAGGTGGTACAGCTTCTCCCAATGTTCAAGAGGATTGGCGTACCCGTCATTTCGATTCTGGGGAATCGCACCTCTAAGCTGGGACGCGAAAGTGATTTTGTCATTGATGCTGACGTCGAGCAGGAAGCGTGTCCTTATGATCTCGCACCGACAGCTTCGACAACTGCCGCCCTCGTGATCGGAGACGCGCTTGCTATCGCGCTCCTCGATAAGAAAGGGTTTACAGAAGAAGAATTTGCGATGTTTCATCCGGCGGGAAGTCTCGGCAAGCGGCTCCTCCTGAAGGTTGGGGAGCTCATGGTCAGAGGAAAAGACATGCCGACAGTTCTAAACACCGCTTCCCTCCGCGAAACAATACTGGTCATGACTTCGGGGAGGTTGGGCGCTGCATGCGTCGTCAATTCTTCGGGAGAGCTTGCGGGGATAATCACAGATGGCGATCTTCGCCGGCTGCTCCAAAAGAATCTGGATTTCTCTCAGATGACCGCTGAGGGCGTGATGACGAAAAATCCGAAAGTTGTGAAGCCGAACGTGCTCGCCGTCGCGGCGATCGAAATGATGGAAAACTTCAATATCACGCAGCTTGTCGTGGTCGACGAATCTCGCAAACCTGTCGGCATGCTCCATCTTCACGATCTCGTCAAGGCGGGGCTCTCTCCAAAGAATGATGTATGACTTACGGCCTTCAAAAGGGAAAGGGAACTCCCTGTTCCTGGATATGTGTGCCTGTGGAACTCGGAATGTTGCTGAATATTCAATCTTCCTTCCAAGGGAAAAAGTGATCCGATGAGGCGCCTTAGGAATCTGGTCCTGCTCCTTCCTTTCTTTCTTATCCTCGTGCTTGCAGGATGTCAGGATAAATTGAAACCGACAGTGGTGCCGGTGACAGGAAGGCTCCCGGATCAGGAAAGCTGGAATTCCACAATAGTCTTTAGCGACAGCGGACAAACCCGCGGTATCCTCTGGGCCGGGCACGTGCTGGTATTCAACAACATTAACAAGACTTTTCTTGGAGACAGCATCAGGGTGGATTTTTACAACGATGAGGGACAGCACACAAGTTATCTGACGGCTGACAGCGGCGTGGTTGACAACAACAATAACAACCTGGAGGCAATCGGGAACGTTTACGTTCATAGCGACAGCGGGACATCTCTATGGACCCAGAAGCTTTTCTGGAATAACAACACGCAGAAGGTAACTTCCGATGTCTACGTCAAGATAGTTTCGACAAAGGAAACTTTGGAGGGAATCGGATTCGAATCCGACAGGGATCTCACAAATTATAGGATATTCAACGTCAGCGGAGAAGCAAAGACGACTAAATGATGATGGAAAATGACGCTTGGAAGGAAGGAAAGGTGGATGAGGAGAATCTGATCGTCTCGGGTTCGACGGCATTCCGATCAGCATCATCCAACTCGAGCCTTTTGCTGGCCCCATTTGTGGCTCTTCTCCTGAGTCTCTTCCTATTTTCCGTTCCAGTCAAGGCCCAGCAGCCGGTCAGGCTCATCCATGCCGACAGTCTCGTGGGGTACACGGTGAACGGGGACGCCTACCGCGAACTCGTAGGTCATGTGCAGTTGGAACAGGACAGCACTACGTTGAGCTGCGACCGCGCCCTCCAGA
Source organism: Bacteroidota bacterium (assembly GCA_021796055.1). The sequence goes on along the minus strand of JAJYOS010000523.1, from coordinate 2,395 downwards.
ATTTGACACGCGATTCTGTCAGTCTGTACGGCGACGTCCACGTCAACGACGACACTCTCACGCTCATCACTCAGCGAGCGCACTACTCGGGAAATACAAAGACAGTCACCAGCCACGCACCGGTCTATCTCAACGACAGGCGCCGTACTCTCACCGCGAACAGTGGCTCGTATGATGCCGAGAGCAAAATCGCTAGATTTTATGGGAATGTTTTCGTCCATGATTCATCCTCATGGCTGAAGAGTGATACTCTTTATTATTACAGGATCCCGGACAGCACCATAGCGAACGGTAACGTCAGGATAAAAAGCCTCGACAATAACGTCACGATCTACGGGGCGCGCTTCAGAAACTACGGAAAAAAGAACTACAGCCGGATGACCGGCAAACCTCTTCTTGTCCAGATCGATACGGCGTCGGACGGCAGGATCGACACTTTGATGATAACGGGGAAGACGATGGAGGCATATCGCGACTCGGCGAACGACCGTTTCGTCGCAGAGGACAGCGTGAATATTGTCCGTGGGTCACTCTCGGCCCGCTGCGGCTACGGAATATACCTCTCATCGGACAGCCTCGTCATCCTACAGAAGAGTCCCGTCGTCTGGTACGAAGACAACCAGTTGAGCGGCGACAGCATTGCGGTCTATATCAGGAACAAGAACATCTCGAAAGTATTTGTGTCGGGCGCGGCGTTCGCCGTCTCGCAGAGCGATTCGCTCCACACCGAAAGATTCAACCAGCTGAAGGGGAAACAGCTTACGATGTACCTGCATGACAGGAAAGTAAGCCGGATCATCGTTGAAAGTAACGCCACCAGTTTGTATTATCTCTACGACAAGAATAAACCCAACGGCGCTAACAAAGTGAGCGGGGACAGAGTTGTAATGTATTTCACCGGCGGAAAGATCGACAAGATATCCGTGATAAACGGAGTCGAAGGTGATTACTATCCCGAGAACATGGTCAAGGACAAATCGGGCGCGTACAACCTCGCGGGCTTCAGGTATTACAAGACACGTCCTCTTAAGAAAACGATGCCGGACATTTGGAAGTGAGCACGAGGTTGCCGGTCGAGAATCAGACAAGTTTCGCGGAACAGCATCCTGTTGAACAGCCGACTAACAGACGGAGTACGTTGTATTCGCGCGAGTTGCAAAAGAAGTATAAGAAGCGGTATGTAGTAAACGGCGTTTCGGTGGATGTAAAGCAGGGTGAGGTCGTAGGACTCCTCGGGCCCAACGGCGCGGGAAAGACTACCACCTTTTACATGATGGTCGGCATGATAAGACCGAACGCGGGCAACGTGCTCATCGACGATGCTGTGATCACACAGACGCCAATGTACAAAAGGGCGCTTCTCGGCATAGGATACCTTCCGCAGGAGGCCTCAATATTCAGGAAGATGACCGTCGAGGACAACATAGAGGCGGTGCTCGAGTATCGAAGGTTACCTCGCGCCGAAAGGAAGGCGAGGCGAGATCGCCTCATAGAGGAGCTCGGTATCGGTCACATAAGGAAGACACTAGGTTACGCGCTGAGCGGCGGCGAAAGGCGTCGGACGGAGATTGCGCGGGCGCTCGCGACGGAACCGAAGTTCATGCTTCTCGATGAACCATTTGCCGGAATCGACCCTCTTGCCGTCGAGGACATCATGAAGATCGTCGTCAGTCTGAAAGAGAAGGGGATAGGAGTTCTAATAACAGATCATAACGTTCACGAGACTCTCTCGATCGTTGACCGGGCGTATCTACTGTTCGAAGGGAAGATATTGAAGGCTGGCACATCCGAGTTCCTCGCGAACGATCCTGAGGCGAGGAAGCTCTATCTGGGAGAGAATTTTAGACTCGACAGGTATTAAACGTATAGCCGTGTGCTGCGGGCTGTGGGGGAGGGGTGATTCACTGCATTTGAAATCACTAGAGAAGTACCTAAAATTTCACGCGGTTGAAGACTCGCAATTGCGACAGTTGCCCTCCGATTTAATTACGGCGGGATATCATACGCATAATTTGCCGAAGTTTCGAGACGACCCGCGTCCCGGCATAACGAGATGACCGAACAACCAAGGCATTAATGAACAAATCACAACATACCTTTCATATACCCGTTCTGGGACTCGCGTTCTCTGTCGACGCTCCGTTGAAAGTAGGGCGGTACGGAATTTCTTCGGTAATATCGGTCGTCGACGATTTGCTTCTGGAACGAATGCGTAAACGGCATTCCATTCTTAACGGGGAGCCCTACACACCGATATCCGTACGTGAACACGACTACCGTGCCCGCCGGATCACGGCTTACCTGAATATATGCCGATCGGAAGTCGCTCACTTTAAGAATGACTCTCTTCTTCAAATCGCCGTCGGGGCCTGGCAGAAAGTCCTCGCAGTGTCCC
>JAJYOS010000522.1 GCA_021796055.1 Bacteroidota bacterium | reverse complement strand
TCAGAACCCGGTGTATAAGAACGACGTTAGAGGGTACCTGCAAGTGAACTACTATTTCTTCAAAAGTTTTGATTCGAATTGACGGAGGCGCAGATGAAGAAACTATTACTCTTTGGAATTGTCGGATTGGTCGCGCTCCTGTCGATCTCCAATCTCTACGCAACGAAGGACGCTCCCAGGGTTGACAACGCGAAGCTGATTAAATTTTCCCATAAGCTGCATATCAACGACGTCGGCGCGGCCTGCACGGATTGTCATACCAATGTGACGACCAGCACGAAGGAAACCGACTATCTTATACCGAACATGTCTGTCTGTTACACTTGCCACGACCAATCGTCGACCAAGTGCGAGTTCTGCCATACTTCTTCGGACAGCAGCACCTATCGTGATCTCGTTCAGACGACAAGCCCGGTGTTCTTCTCGCACAAGAGGCATGCGGGTGTGCTGAAATTGAAATGTGAGACCTGCCATCAGGGGCTCGACAAAGTCGAGTACGCGGAGCAGGCTCCTAACGGCGGTCTCCCGAAAATGGAGCAATGCGCGGTATGTCACGGTCAGCTGAGCAACAACTTCAGAGCTGAAAAGGTCAGTCATCCCATCACCACTGCCCCGGGTGCCTGCGGCGCGTGCCATAAAGACCTGACGCAGCTTGTCCCCGAGTCGCATAAGATGCCCGACTTCATGACGCAGCACAAAGACTTTGTCAACGCTTCCGGTCCGCAGAACGATTGCCGGTCGTGCCACTCTCCCACATCATGTCAGGAATGCCACGACGCCGGCAACTTCGCGAAGGACCTGACGCCAGGTCAGCTGTATGTCCCTTCGACTCCGTCGCTTTCGCCTGTGACCACACACAAGGAACTCACATTCCAGAAGGTTCATCCTTCTAACTTCAGATTCACTCACGCAATCGAGGCGAAGGGGCGTGAGAGCACCTGCTATACTTGTCACGACGAAAGGACGTTTTGCGTGCCATGTCATAACTCAGAGGCAAACGGAGCCCGGATTGAGCCTGTCTGGCACTTCGGAGGAGACTTCGTGACTCTCGGCGTCGGCAGTGGCGGAGGGAGACACGCACAATATGCGCGAAAGGACATCGAGAGTTGTGCAAGCTGCCACGATGTCCAGGGTGCCGACCCGGTCTGCATAACCTGTCACACCGATCCCGATGGGATCAAAGGAGACGACCCCAGGACGCACGCGCCGTTCTTCATGCGGGACGTAAACGGGGACTGGCATACAAATCCTGGATCGGTTTGTTACGTATGTCACACCGATCCTAACGCACATCCGGGCGGAAAGCCGGGTGTTGGATTTTGCGGTTATTGTCACGGCAGCAATCCGGGAGACTGAGAAATGAAAAAACACATTGAAATAATATTAGCTATTGCCGTGGGCTTCGCTTTTAGTTCGTGCAGCAAGCTGCAAAATAATGTTCTTGCTCCTGCTTCAGTACAGGATGTGGTTCATCCGGCAGGTTGGACGGACCTTAATTCGTCCGAATTCCACGGGACTTATATCAAGCAGCATAATTACGACCTGGCCACATGTGCTTCATGTCACGGTGCGGATTATCGTGGCGGGATTTCCGGCAAGTCGTGTTACACCTGCCACGAGGAGACAAACGGTCCTTTGGCATGTAACACCTGTCATGGCAGTCTGAACAACGCCGCTCCCCCGCCGGATCTATCCGGCAACACGAGTACAACGGACCCGGGTGTCGGTGCTCATCAGAGCCACCTGGCGGGTAACAGCTACCTGTCATCGGTGGCCTGTTCCTCCTGCCACGTCGTACCTCAGGCGGCCGGTCCTGGCATTCACCCGTTCGGTACTCAATCCGCCCTGGTGGCTTTCTCAGGGGTTGCTACTACCGAAACAAACACTCCGGGATCTCGTTTCTATGACAGCACTCAGCCGACTGTCGTGCCGCAACCGATGTTCAACCAGCAGACGCTGGAATGCTCGAACACCTATTGCCACGGTGATTTCAAGAACGGCAACAATTATACGCCCACCTGGAACAAAACAACATCCGGGCAGGCAGCTTGTGGTACATGTCACGGAATCCCACCCAACACGCCAATTCACCGGGGGCAGACTATGCAGACCTGCTACCTCTGTCACGAGCCAATGATCGGTCCGAACGGGGTCATACAGGACAGCTCACTCCACGTGAACGGAAAGTTGGAGCTATACGGGAAGTCCCTATCAGTGTGGTGAGCTGGCACCTCTTCGGCGCGAGAGGATGAGTGGTACGATTTCTAAATGGGGAGCCAAGGGCAGATAAGGTGTCCTTGGCTCTTTGCTGTATGGGGACCGCTCATTCGTATTAAACGACTTTGATGCTTCTTAGGGTTCAAAACATTATCTTGAGATTTCATCAGCTAACTGCGGGAGATTGTTGACGGAGCTTACAGACATAAAAGGCTGGCTTGTTGATTTGGATGGAACTCTGTATCTGGGGGACACAATCCTGCCCGGAGCCATCGAATTTATAGGGAAGTTGGAAGAGCAAAAGCGGCGGTTCAGATTCGTCTCAAATACCACGATCTACTCCCGCAGACAAATTGCAGAAAAGCTGACGCGGCTCGGGATGAACGCGAGTGAGCAGCAAATATTCACCGCGCCTTCGGCTGCGGCAGAATTGCTGAGGACGTTCGGCGGTGTCAAATGTTATCTGGTTGTTGCCGATGCGCTGCGCGAAGAATTCGATGGGATAGATATCTCCGAAAGAAATCCCGACTATGTAGTGATCGGGGACGTCGGCAGGGACATGGACTACGAATTGCTGAATAAAGTGTTCAGGCTTGTAATGGGTGGAGCGGAATTGATCGCCCTTCAGAAGAATAGATTCTTCAGAGGTTCAGATGGTCTGCAGATAGATGTCGGCGCGTTCGTGGCTGGCCTCGAATACTCTTCGAATAAACAGGCGAAAATCATCGGCAAACCTTCCAGGCAGTTTTTCAATCTCGCCGTGCACGACATCAGAATAGAGGCGGGGGAGCGGTGGCTTTCAGCGGAGTTTGCCATGGTCGGAGACGATATAGAGTCCGATATCAAAGGCGCCATGGACGCCGGCCTGTTGGGAGTCCTTGTGAAAACAGGGAAATATAACGACTCATACAGTGAGCACTTCGGAATTGTTCCCGAGTACTCTTTCGACTCCATCAAAGACTTGAGCGGGAGACTGGGTTAAATCTTGATTCAAGCCGGCCTTTCCGGATAAAAACTCAAACATGAGCGAATCTGCCAGAAATCTGTTGCTTTTCTCCGACCCCTTTGATTATTATTTGCACACATACCAATGAATAACTTACACGTAATCGATCATCCCTTAGTCAAACGGGACGTGAGTCTCCTCCGCGCGAAATCGACGACAAGCGAAGATTTCAGGATAGTGCTGAGGCGGCTTACTTCTATCATGGTCTATGAAGTCACTAAAGACATCAGACTTGATTCTCATATCGTTGAAACTCCTTTGGAGAAGACCGACGGGTTCACACTGGCAGATGAAGTGATTCTTGTTCCTGTGCTGCGCGCCGGACTCGGCATGCTGGAAGCTTACCTGGGTCTTCTTCCCAACGCGAAGGTTGGGCATGTCGGCGTCTATAGGGACGAGGCTACACTTAAACCCGTCGACTATTATGCGAAGTTTCCTCCGAACCTGTCACAGAGCGTTGTGATACTGATAGATCCTATGCTGGCTACCGGAGGAAGTGCTTCTGCGGCGATTAGCTATCTCGAAGAGCGTGATGCGAAGAACATCCGTCTCAATTGCGTAGTGGCAGCTCCCGAGGGAGTTGCACTCCTCGAAAAGGAACATCCGAAAGTGAGGATCTATGCCGCAGTGCTGGACAGAGCGCTGAACAAGAGCGGTTACATCGTACCGGGTCTGGGCGATGCGGGAGACAGGATATACGGCACCTGAACGGACGTGCCGGCAGCATAAGTCAGCATGAAATCTGAGCAGGACGATAAAGTATACGGAAGCGGAACCGAAAACCTGCCAACGAATCCTGTCACGAAGGAAAGGCTCCGGGCTTATTACGACCGATTTTTTGAGAATTCTGAGTTCGGACACTACCATGAGGGTGCGACCCGCAGGATACTGCGGTCATTGTTAAAGAAAACGGGTTCAACGGAACGGAAGACCGTTTTGGATCTCGGCTGTGCCACCGGGTTTTACACAGATCAATTTAGACATCTGCGGATTTCGGCCGTAGGTATCGACATAAGTCGGGTGGCGATATCAAGAGCTGAAGAGAAATATCCCGGTATTCCTTTTCTAGTAGGAGATGCGGCGAGGCTCCCGTTCAAGCCAGCCTCCTTCGATATCCTTTTCATGTCCGGCTGCAGTTTAACGAACACACGTGACTTTCCGGCGATTCAACTGTTCTTCACGAGCCTGACCGAATACATCTCAGGAGAAGGGGCTTTGATCTTCTTGGGCGCAAGTGATTTCTCCGGTGATGAGGCACCCACGAACGAGTGGATATATCACACCTATGATGAGATCAAACGATTCGTGGACCGCGAAGGCGTGCGCGTGAGGGGTCCGTACGTCACTCACCTCAGACTTCTGTCGATAGTCGGAAGGGCGGGTTTAAACAGCTTTGCATCTCTGATTTTCAGAAGATTCCCAGGTCGAAGAAGGTGGAGCGTCGTTTACATCATCGAAAAAAAAAGAGTTTTCCCACAATAAATGTGGCCGTGGCTGCCAGGCCGCCTATGATTACGCTTTCCAGGCCGCTCCTCCACGGATTCTTGCCCGTGACCGCCGTCTTAGCCGCACCGACTCCGAACAGTACGGACAATGTCAGGATGGCGCTTGCTATCAATCCGCTTGCAGGGTTCATGAGAAGGTATGGAACGATCGGCATGAAAGCGCCGAAAGTATACGCACCTCCGGTAGCGACCGCCGACTTGAGGGGCGATACTGTAAAATCTAATGAGAGCCCGAGCTCTTCCTGCATCATTATGTCTACCCAGCGTTTCTTATCCGAAGTGATATGAGAGATCACTGTTTCGAGTATCTCCCCGGTGAATCCCTTGGTACGGTAGATGTCACGGATTTCCTGGCGCTCGACCTCAGGGAAGTTGTCAACCTCATAAGTCTCGCGGTTCATCTCGCCGCGATAATATTCGATCTGAGATTTC
>JAJYOS010000521.1 GCA_021796055.1 Bacteroidota bacterium | reverse complement strand
GCGAAAGTTGGAGTGAAGGGCGAGTACGCGAAGGATTCGGTGTTTTACTTGGTGGAGAAGAGATTGAAAGAGATGAGCGGCGAGAATGAGAAACGAAGGCGAGGAGTCAGGGGTAAAGGGACTACGGGGAAACGAAGGCCGAGATAGAGTCTTGAGCTAAGTGATAGCTCGACTTTCAAGGTCCGGTATTCCAATATCGAGGTTGTCCCAAGAGTGGCATTCCGAGGAATCGGATGGTTGCCAACGGCATATACCCTCGTGGTTGGTGTCTTGAGAGACATTGATTTCAATCGAAGTCTCGTTTGAGACAGCCCCAGCTCCCATACGATTAATCCGTTTGCGCTCAAGATCTCTGCCGACTGGAAGTCGGCGTGCGCCAGGCTTGCTTACTTCAGGAAGAGCATCTTCTTTGTAGCAACGTGGTTTCCCATCACGAGTCTGTAGAAGTAAACTCCGCTCGCCAGTCCGCTTGCGTTGAATACGGCCGAATGTGTTCCTGCGTTCTGTCGACCGTCGGCGAGGGTCGTGACCTCCCTGCCCAGTACATCGTAAACCTTAAGCGATACCACCGCGCTCGATGGGATCTCGTACCTGATGACGGTGGTTGGGTTGAACGGGTTGGGATAATTTTGTCCGAGCGCACATGATGATGGCTGCACAGAATTGGAGACGATGTAAGCCGCCGTTTGCGAATGTTTCACTCTCAGCGCTGGATCGCCGAGAAGCGTGATGCGCGACGTTATGCTCGAATAGAACGGCGTCGATGATGTCGCCTCGGACATCGCTTCTTCATACGCCTTCCCTATAGGCTCGCCAGGATTTTTTATCATTGCCTGGACCATGCAGGTAAAGAACGGGACCTCAGATTCCTCTAACATAAGTCCTTCGGAAGAGACCACCGCCACTGCACCTCCACCTTTGTGCGCGAGAAGATGAGTCGGGATGGACGCTACCGGCCCGGTATCGTAGGTCAGATCGCAGCCGCCTAGAAGACAGACAGGGAGGCAGTTGCCGTTCGTCAGCGAGTCTACGCTCCATGTCGTGAAGTACCGAGAGTGAGAAAGCTGAACTGCATTTGCGTGTCCAAAGTATGAGACAACCGCCGCACCATGGTTCCACAAATTCAGAAGTGCGGCGGTATCTAGATAAGCGGGAGAATCTTTCCGTATATCGACCGCGACCGTGTCATTCCACAACGAACCTAAATACAGCCTGAACTTTTGTGCTTCGTACTCGAAGATATCCCCGTCCTGCTCGCTGTAGTCCGAAATGGAAATCGCCCGGTTGCACCATGCACCGGAAGAGTCTGTTTCATATCGTATTGTTTTACTGACCATAACCGCAAGGTCCGTTGAGTCCCACGCCGGGAATCTGCCGAGACACGCATCGATTCCGACGTCCGGACTCGGGCCCTGAACGAACCATTGGTCGACCATCAATAACGTGTCATATCCACCTGGCAAATAAAGCCTTTCGGAATCGGGATGGGAAGGAATTGCATTTATGTTTCCGGCAAAAACGAAGTACTGCGGCCTCGGATTCTTCCAGCTGTTGATCGTGTACTGAATAAAATCTTTCAGCGCGGTGTCGGGAGACGTCGAAGCTCCGAATTGCGAAAGGATCGAGTCGATGTTGACCACCATCGTCGAGAAACCGTTGTACCCGTGGCGAAAAGTTGCAAGCTTTTCTGCGATTCGGGAATAAGATGTGGGAGATATGACGATGTAGTCAGCCTGGTTCGTAGTGTCTCTTAGATCGTTCGCGCTAGCTGCGACCGCAAAAGTAAGGAGAATGGGGATATAAATTAACCGCACAAATCTATGTAAGCTCAAATCTCCCACATGCCCTCCGATTTCTCCACTTCTTCTGATATTCCCGGTCCGAGCCTCCTTGGAAAAATATAGCCGACGATGGGGCAAATATCAACAATGCGCAAGGCCGAGAGCCTTGCCAGGTTCCAAGGGAAAAGGTCAGAATTTCATGGGCAAACGCACCTCAGTCCACGCGCTGGCGACGCGAAACACCGGGATATTACCGGACGGGTGGGCGCTTCCTCAGATTCGTGTGGTATCCCGCTCCGCTGACAGCGGCGCCCCTCGCTCGGGCGATGGTGACAGCGGAAAATCACAACCACTTGAGACCTTCTCGCGGATGGAAGGGGCCTGAAAGAATGGCGATTTCAAGAGATTTTCAAAATGCGCCCCAGTTCAAAAGGGAGGCGCGCTTCGACTTCACTTCCCTGCCTTCTCGTTCAGCAGCATCTCGAGCTTCTTCAGCTTTGACTTCCAGAAGGTGTCGAAGTAATCGATCCACTCCTGAAGCTCGTCAAAGCCCTCCTGGTTTAAAATGCAGTAGCGCTCCTTGCCGATGTTCTGTATGGAGATGAGTCCGGCGGAGTCGAGCGCCTTGATGTGCTTCGAGACCGCGGGACGGCTCATGTCGAAATTATCGGCAAGCGCGTTTATAGTCATCGTGTCGCGGGAAAGGAGCCGGAGAATCTCCCTCCGGCTTGGATCAGCGATCGCCTGGAATGCATCCATGTCGTCCCCTCACTTTCCTGGGCCTGCCAAAAGTGCCCCGAGTCTCTTCCTTATCTTGCTTCCCCAGCCGTTCTTCATCATCAGGTAGCCGAAGTAGTTCTTCATTCCGCTGAAGCCTGTATGTTCGAGGAGAAGCTCCGTGCCTCCGTCCTTCAACGTGAGCGTCCAGGTGACGAGCGAATCGAGCGCGATCTTCCCGTTCCCCGGTCCGCCCTTCCATGAGTAGGAAAGGCGCTTCGGCGGATCAACCTCCAGGACCTCGCAGTAGACGATGCCGTCGAAGCCGAACTTCAATAGCGGGTTTGTTGTGAACCGGAATTTGTGGCCGACCTCCGGTTTGATGTCGTTGGCCATCAGCCATTGAGAAAGGAGCTCCGGCTTTGTCAGGTGCTCCCATACTATCTCTGGCGACTGCCGGAATTGCCATCTGTGTACTATATCTCTATTCATGTTATGTAACCTCCGGGTTACATCAAGATATGCGTAACCTACGAGTTACGCAAGAGAAAAGTAAAAAATTGCGACTCGCCTCAGGGGTGAGTCGCAATTCAAAATCGCAATTGACGTCTACCTTACGTTGAATCCCTCCACGACCACCTCGGGTTTCTCGCCGCGAGTGTCGGCGTTCTGGACCTGTATGTCGATTGTGCGGCGATGTCCCGGCATGATTGTTATGAAGTTGTCGCTGTAGATAGCGGGCAAGATCCTCCTGCCGTCTTTGCTGCCGACAACCTTGAGCTTCACGAGAAGCGCAGGATACTTGGTGTGGTTGACAAGCATCGTCCTCATGTACCAGCGACCGTCCCGCCGGTACGCCTTAGTAGCCGCGGCGAGCCTGATTTTCGGCACGCTTGTGATCGCCTTCATATCGCCCCCTTCCTGCGACAAGCCTTTGTGCAGCCCGCGCCAGTAGAAGTTGCGGGAGATTAACTTTTTTCCCCGCTTAAGTTTAAGGCTTATGAAGTACACGCTGCTCAGCCCCTTCGGATGGCCGACGGCAAAGACCGGCACCATACTGTCTTCCGGCACGCTCACGCCAGTCACGCGCTTCAACATCACCGCGCCGTCCAAGTTCAGAATCTCCATCTCCGCCGTGAGGGCGGAGCCGTTCGGGACGCTGTAGTTGACGACCTCGATGCTGTCGGTGTAGGCGTTCCATTGTATGTGCAGCGGCTGGCACGCCTCCTTGCAGCCGAAGTACGCCGCTGTCGGATCGAAATAATAGTCGTAAGTCTGCCAGACCATGGAAGGCCACGAGGGGTGCGTCATCCAAAGAAGGAGGCCCATGCGGTTCTTCGCCTGCGCCTCGAACATCGCGCGATAACCGGTGTAATCCATCCAGTCGGCGAACCAGAGCCACTCTCTCAGACTGTCAGCCTTTCCGAAGGTCTCGTCGATCGCTTTATTGAACGTCTCACCTTTCTGCGCGCCTTCGAGCGTGAAGTCGTGCACTCCCCACATGTTGGACTGCGGCCACATGTCCTTCAAAGGCATCATGCGTTTGAGGCTCGAGTACGAAACCGTCGCCGGCATTCCCATCTCGCTGTGAAGCCGCTTCGTGGCTCTTTGCTCAAAGTAGAATTTGAGCGGCATAAGATTGTAAGGGCCGTGCCCGCTCACGGGGCCGTCGGCGGAATTAGGAATGTATTTGATATCGGGATCGAGCCGGCCGATAAGTTTCGTAAGGCCGGTCTCGATAACGGGCGGCGGATCGCCTTCGTTCCTACCGACCCATAGACCTATGGAAGAATGGTTGCGCATGCGCTCGATGAAATCCTTCGCGTTGTCAAGAAACATGTTGTCGTGCCTCGGGTTCGGTCCGTCGAGCGGGTTCGCCAGCCAGAAATCTTCCCAGACCATTATCCCGTATTTGTCGCAGGCATTGAAGAAGGCGTCGTCGCCGGTCTGGCCAACCCAGTTCCTTATCATTGTAAAGTTCATTTCCTTGTGATACTGAACGGCGATGTCGTATTCCCTCGCGCGGTATCGCAGCATATCCTCCGAGAAGCCCCAATTCCCTCCCCGGGGAATAAGTCTTCTCCCGTTAACCCATATTCTCAGCGGCCCGCCTTTCGTGGAATAAGTCATCTGCCTCACGCCGGTCTTGAAAGAGTTGTAGTCAGACACCTTTCCTCCGGTCACGAACTCCAGGCTTACCTTGTACAGATTCTGCGCGCCGTAACCGTTCGGCCACCAGAGCTTCGGATGGCTGAGTTTGAGCTGACGGTTGGTCGAAGGATCTAGAGAGATCGTCCTGGTTTCCATCGACGCAAGATTGACTTCCCTGCTGAACCTGATGTTTCCAAACTTTCCGCGAAACATCCCCTTCACTTCGTGGCTCGCATGATTATGAAGAGTTACTTGTACGCTGACGGCAGCCGTAGTTGTGTCGGGAAGGGGAAGCGTCGTGGTCACGTAGGGATTTCTTATCGTAACCGGCCCGCTTTCGGAGAGATAGACATTGCTCCAGATGCCTGTATTTCTTCCCCGGATTGTCGGGATCCAATCCCAGCCGACGGCGGCATGGAAAGTCGGATTGTCAGCACCGAGCTGGCCGCCGTTCGCGTCGGTTGTGTACCTGTCCTGTTCAGTCGGGAAACCGGGGGTTGAGTTTCTTATAATCTT
>JAJYOS010000520.1 GCA_021796055.1 Bacteroidota bacterium | reverse complement strand
GGTACTCAGGAAATTCGGAATCTGATATACTCATGGTCATATTATGTTTCCGGAACGCAGGCATTGCAGTACATCCCCGCTAGTTTGTCGGGAACTCCTCCTAGCCCGACAGAGACTTATCAGATCCTCACTTACGTGAACAATCCGTACCTCATCAACGATTACGGCCTGGAACTCGATTGGGAGACGCATTTCTGGTATCTGCCGGGGCCGCTGTCAGGACTGGTGTTCAGCGCGAACTACACGCACATCTTCTCCAAGGCACAGTATCCTTACACGCTTACGCGCGTAACTAGTCGTGCCATTCAGTATGTCGACACGTCTTTTACCGACCGGCTCATAGATCAGCCCGACGACATTGTGAATCTTACCCTCGGATATGATTATCAGGGCTTTTCTGTCCGGGTTGCCTTCCTTTATCAGAGCAACGTTTTCGCGGGGGCGAATTTCTGGCCACAGTTGAGGTCTTACACCCCGCCTTACAGGCGATGGGACATTGCCGCTAAACAGGATCTCCCCTGGAGCGGACTTCAACTGTATCTGGATCTTAACAACATCAACGGTGCGAACGATATAAGCATTATTCGCGGAGGAGGAGTCCCGATATCCGAGCAGGACTACGGTATGACCGCTGATGTCGGTTTCAGATGGAGATTGTAGACAAATGGAAAGACTGTCAAAAAGGAGGTGGTTGATTAAGCTCTGGAACGCTCGACCAAAGCTGCCAAAGTGGCAGATAACAGCGAGAAGGCTGTTTTACCAACGAATCGAAACAAATCCTTACTCAAACGGAGGAGTCTTCAAATGAAAACAATGCTTACTGCGGCCACCGTAATTGCGATGGCAGCAATCTTTTGGTTGCCGGCCAGGACATTTGCCGCCGGAAACGACACGTTAGTAGTTTATGCCAACGGACCGAGCCTGGATCAGATTATCAATACGGATACGACAGGCACAGGGGCACAGGCCCACAGTGTTTACGAGCTGGTCTCGCTCGACACGACTTATCTGTTTACAGGCGCAATAACTCCGAGGTCTCAGCAGTTCACCATCATCGGTGTCCTCGGCTCTAACGGCAGGCCCCCATGTATCCAGCCGGGTCTCCTTCAAAGCGGATCATTGGCCGGAACTTTCTGCACGATAAGCAAGGCGGGGTCGAATGTTCTGATAAAGAACATCTATTTCTTCGGGAGAGGCCCCAACGATGCATGGGTTGGAAATCCATTGATTACCGTGCCGTCCGATTCGACAAGATTACATCTTGACAGCCTCGTTGTTGATGAAGTCCACGGCACAACCGTTACCTATACCGGGGTACATGACATCTTCTATTTCACGAACTCAAAGTACAGGAATGACGTTTGGCCGAACAATTTCACTTCTCCCGGTTTGGTAAACCCTGCCTACCCGACTTCAAATCCCTGCGATACCTGCGTTGTCGACGGCAACACATTCTTCTGTCACGAGGGGTCTGTGGCGGGAATCGGCCCACTGTCGAAATACCTGGAAGTAGACCACAATAGCTTCGTATACAACTTCGAATATCCGGTGGGAAATTACTACTTCCAATATCTCACAAACGAAAAAATCGAGAACAATATCTTCTACGGCACTTATGCAGCAGGCGTAACGATTCCGAGATATCACTCGACCCATGTCACTCCTGTGCAGCCTGTTGGGATCGTAGAAATGGATACGCTTACCTTGGCTGAAGCGAAGCAGTTCGATCCGGCGGACTCTTCGAATCCAAACGTAAGAATGCTCGCGGAAGCGAAACGAATTGCGGTTATCAGGGACAACGTTTTCTTTGAGCCGGCCGCGATCGACAGCTTCTGGACCGCATGGGACGATACGGCGCACGGCACCGACTCTCTTATTACGCCAAGTCTTATGAGCGCCGAAACTGATACCATGTTCGCTCATCCTTCTCTTTGGCCCGGTTACCAGTCATCAGGAAATCTTATTGGAGTCGACCCTGGCTTCGGATCGTCGTTCCAGAGCGTGCTGCAGAGTAGTTCAACTCCAGGTGTGGTAAGTTTGCAGCAATTCATCACCGAAGTATGGACAGCGAAGATTAAGACCGACGAATGGGGATACCAGAAGCAGACTGTGTCCGGGAGTAATTGGATCCCCCAGTGGCCGCTTCCGGAGACGGCAGACATGCAGTATAAGAACGCCACAGTCAAGTCAAACAGCACGGACGGACTTCCTTGCGGTGACCCTTCATGGTTCGGCATGACCGTTACGGCGGTCAACCAGATGCCGGCGTCAGTTGCGACAACGTTCAACCTTGGTAACAACTACCCCAATCCGTTCAACCCATCAACCGTTATCAATGTCAGCCTTGCAAGAAGCGGAATGATGAGTCTGAAGATATACAACGTATTGGGCGAGCTCGTGAAGGTAGTGGACCAGGGGTATAAGGCACCCGGCGCCTATACGTACGATGTGAACATGAACAACTTTGCCAGTGGAGTCTATTTCTACACCCTAAGGCAGGGTTCTAGTTTCATGGCAAAGAAAATGATTCTCCTTAAGTGATTACAACTGGGTCTGGCGGGAGAGCTGCACTTGTAGCAATCCCGCCAAGTCCCGGTGATGTAATAGCATGAATATCCGAAGTAAACGTAACTGAGGATAACGGAAGTGGTTCTGTCTAAGAGCCTAATAAGTCGAACGTGAGAAACGGGAAGGCAACCGCCCTTTGTCTCACCCCTTTTAACGAGAATACAAAAGGTGGACTGGTGTTGTGATGAGAGGTACCGATAATTTAATAAAGGGTCCGAATCGTGGCCAAATAGCGATAATTGAGGCTATCTTAGTCACAATAGGTTTATTGGGCAACCCGCTGTTTGCTCAGCAAGTTTATTCATCATCGGGCTCGTTCGCTTCATACGCGACAGACTCGACCGGGAATCTCTATGTATGGGGAGAGGACGAGTATCTCCATCCTATAGCGACAACCATGACCGCCCAGGATCTAACACCGGTGCGCGTTGCGTTTCCGAACGGTGTCACTAAGTGGATCTCTGCAGCTGCCGGACATTTCCATAGCCTGGCGCTTGGTAACGACGGAAACGTTTATTCCTGGGGTTACAACGCGTCCGGCCAGTTGGGCAACGGCGACACTCTGAATTCCGACACACCTGTGAAGGTTGAGCTGCCGGCCGGAGTATCTGCGACGGCGATCGCATGCGGATATGATCATAGCCTTGCCATCGGAAACGACGGAAATGTTTATGCGTGGGGTGATAACAGCGATGGACAATTGGGCAATGGGTTTACCACTAATTCAGATATTCCAGTGAAAGTCAATTTGCCGGGCGGATTTGTCCCTGCGCAAATATGTGCATCATGGAACTACAGTTTCGCCGTCGGAGCCGACGGGAGTCTCTATGCGTGGGGTACAGATGGCCAGGGACAGTTAGGTCTTGGGAATACGACGAATCAGCTGTTGCCGGTCAAGGTTCCCCTTCCGCAGGGAGTGACAAAATGGATAGCGGTATACGGCGGGATATATTTCGCGGTTGCGATTGGGAATGACGGAAACCTGTATGCTTGCGGATACAACACCTACGGTCAGTTAGGAAACGGCACGACGAACAATTCGGCGACGTTTGTGAAAGTAAACATGCCGAGCGACGTCACCGGATGGAACGAAGTGGCTTGCGTCGGAAGTTCAGTATTGGCGATAGCGAACAACGACACGCTTTATTCATGGGGGTACGGTGGCGAAGGAGAGATGGGAAACGGAACCGGAGGCACAGCAGCCGTAGTTAACAGTGCACCCGTTAAAGTCGCCTTGCCTGCTGGCGTGAGGGCCAGGGCCATCGCCGGAGAGAGATTCGACGGCTTAGCCGTCGGGAGCGACGATTACTATTATGCGTGGGGGCAGGGGTCTGAAGGAGAATTGGGAAATGGCACGAATACCGGATCGTACGTGCCTGTGAAGGTTTACGGGCTGGTACAGGTTGCTCCAGGGATACCGGTTCCTATGTCGCCTGCAAATGGCGCTTTGAATCAGCCGACGAGTCTTACCTTGAAATGGTCCCAGGCCCCAGATGCCGTCGGATATCAGTGTCAATTATCAACCGATTCGTCTTTCACGAGCGATATTATTGTGAACGATTCAACTTTGACGGATACGACCAAAAACGTCATCGGACTTGGAGGCAGCACCAAATATTATTGGAGAGTACGGTCTTACAACAACGGGGTCTTCAGCGAATATTCCTCTGTTGATACCTTTGCTACTTTAAATCAACCGCCGGCGGTGCCCACGATTATATCGCCTGTCAACAATGCGATGAACCAACCGGCTATTGATACATTGAGATGCAGCACGGCCAGCGGGGCGTTGAAATATCACTGGGAGGTATCAACCACTCTGTCTTTCACAAGCTTAATCATAAACGACTCAACCACGGACACGATAAGGATAGTGACCCTTACCGGAGGAGAAAAATACTATTGGCAGGTGAGTGCAGTCAATCCGACCGGCCCCAGTGCATTTGCAGGTCCCGATTCATTTACGGTAATGGCCGTACCGGCAGAGGCACCGGTACTCCTGGTGCCCGGGAACAACGCCGACAGCCAGCGTGCTGATACTCTGGTCTTGAAATGGAATCAGGTTGCAGCAGCTTCAGGATATGAATGTCAACTTTCGACGAGCCTTTCGTTTTCTTCGCTTGTGTTTACCAAAGATTCTACGACCGGTACCACGTTTGTGGCGACAGGACTGCAAAATCTCCAAAAGTATTACTGGCGTGTGCGTGCTTTAAATATCGGAGGGACGACTCCATTCTCGGCAGCGGACTCTTTCACGACCGTGACCGCTGCACCACCTCGACCACACCTCCTCTCGCCCTTTCAGCAGGCATCCGTTCCACGGAAATCAACTTTCGAGTGGGATTCGTCGGCATCTGCCATTAGCTACGATCTCCAGGTCTCCGCAGACAATGAGTTTATTACCATAGTGGTTGACACGACAGTTGCAGATACGTGCATCCGGCTAACGACGATATTGGAACCGGGTGCACAGTACTACTGGCGCGTCAATGCAACCAACGTAGGCGGGACGAGCGCTTACTCGGCTGTGGGAGGTTTTACCACCGGTACCGGTATTGACGCGATCAATGAAGCAAGCGGAATCCCGAAGATATTCAAACTTTTTCAAAACTATCCGAATCCCTT
>JAJYOS010000519.1 GCA_021796055.1 Bacteroidota bacterium | reverse complement strand
GGAAGTTTTTCAAATCTTTTTATTAAAATTAACCATTCACTATTTCGAGGGTGGCAGCGCGTGTCCTGAGTAACCATACTTAACGAGTGCACATCAAGTGGCTGCCGTCGAATGCCGGCAAATTGTCGGCGGCAACCGGGAAATGTGAGGGAAGATTATGAGGAAGGTAGGCAAAGGCGCCTGCAGGTAAGAGGATTTTCCTGTCAAGCCCGCTCATCTGGTCACATGGTGGAAGTAGGTCTGGCAGGGAACCGATCCAGGCACTGTAAACTGCCGCGCTAAGGCGGGCGGGTAAATATAGAAAAGATATCGGAATAGAAATCAAGGAGAATGTCGTGGAAAGAAGATGTCCTGATTGTTTGTCTTCTTCCAAGTTTGATTCAGACTCACCTTCATCATTCTGGGAGTCTGTGTTCCAGTCAATTGGATTGATACGGGTGAAGCGTTGTCGCAATTGCAATGCGGCGATTTTCGTCGCCTTTGGTTTGTACGTCACTTCGAGAAAGAAGATGAGGATACTGCGCGAGCGAAGTTATTGGTTATTCCTTTCTATCATTCTTGTGACGGTAGGATTCCTGATTGTCGAGGCGATGGCGAGATAAAGCGGATGTTGATCGTTCGTGGAGGATGAGGTGTCCCTGCATCGGGAACGTGCGGAACCAATTGAAAGACAACCGGCAGCAACATTATCGTGACACGGTCGCGATGATCTGGTTTGACATTGCTTCGCAAACCCGATAACTTTTTCCCGTCAAAGTTAGGCAGAGAATGCTGATCAGTGCGGTCAGTCTTATTGGCGTGGACAGGTTGAACTTTGGACTTTCATCATCAGTCGCTCTCCGGGACTAATGATCGGTGCAGTCATCCGCAGTGTATCGGCATTCCTTCCATCATCAAAAACTCACCAACGTCAATCAGCAAAGGTAGCAGCTATGAAATCATTCTGTACCATCTCAGTGTTTCTCCTACTGTCAATTTGCGGAAGTTCCTTCTCCCAAATTGCACATCGTGATACCGCGCTGTTCGTTCAACCGAAGAACGAATTTTACGACTCCATTAGCACTTCTCTCAGTCGATTTTACAGTCAAAGAGACACTATCACCGCCCCGGAAAAGGCCATTCATCCGGATTTCAGTAGATTCGATGCGCCGAAATCGGTGGATGAGTTCACTCAATACTGGCACAATCCTCCCATTTCGCAGGGCAACACGGGAACATGCTGGTGTTTTTCGACGACGTCTTTCCTCGAATCCGAAGTATACCGCCTCACCGGGAAGAAGATGAAGTTCTCGGAGATGTATACCGTCTACTGGGAATATGTTGAAAAAGCTCTCGGCTATGTACGGTCGAGAGGGAACCAGGAATTCGGCGAAGGTTCGGAGGCGAATGCCGTGCTGCGGGCGTGGAAAGAACATGGTGTTGTTCCGGAAGTTGACTACACAGGGCTCTTGAAAGGCCAGCCTTTCCACGATCACTCAAAAATGTTCGCGGAACTCGATTCATACCTCAAAGCCGTGAAGGCTTCGAATGCATGGGACAAAGCCGTAGTTGAAAGCACTGTTGAGTCTATCCTGGATCATTACATGGGAACACCGCCGGAAAAAATCAGCGTCGACGGCAGGCTGATTACCCCGAAAGAATATTTGGAGCAGGTAGTGAAGCTGAACCCCGACGATTATGTCGCGCTCGTCTCTTTCTCCGATCGCCCGTACCATACGTGGGTCGAATATAACGTGCCGGACAACTGGTGGCACAGCAAGGCTTATTTCAACGTTACACTGGACGAATTCATGGACGCCATCAACCGCGCCGTTCG
The DNA here is from genome assembly GCA_021796055.1 of Bacteroidota bacterium. Next base: position 3,384 of record JAJYOS010000519.1, on the reverse strand, counting down.
CCACGGATATACCATGGCGATCTGGGGTGATGTCTCGGAACCCGGAATCGACGGCCATGCCGGCGTTGCGGTTGTCCCAAGCTTCGATATTCCTTCTCAATACATCGACGCGAACGCGCGAATCTTCAGATTCTACAATCATACCACAACCGATGACCACGGAATCCACCTTATCGGATACACGCAGAAGGACGGTAAGAATTGGTATCTGATAAAGGACTCTGGCTCGGGATCGAGAAACAGCACGCACCCCGGATACTATTTCTACAGCGAGGATTACGTGAAACTGAAAATGCTGGGCGTGATGCTTCCTAAGAGCGCGATACCTCAGATCGTGAATGAAATGAAATGATCATCGTTATCGTGAAATCGGTCGGGTTCACAATCTAACAGCGGGGAGCCTCGGCTCCCCTCTTTATTGCCGCTCTGTCGCATTAGGTCTTTGCATATCTTGGGAGAAACCACGGTCGCTCTTGCATCGAATTCCAGAGGGGATGATGCCTTCCTGAGAGCGACCTTCCCACCGCCCACTACCAGGCACGTAAATTTCCTGACATCTACGAGGATGGGGAAGCAGCTGATATGTTCGTTCTTCCTTCTCTCGCAAACGTTTCCCTTCAATACTCGGCGGCCCGTTCGAAGGAAACAAAGGGGATAACTGGTTCTGTAATCTCGGTGTCGCCTGCAATGTGTCACGCGTCGAACTCCGCGATCACCGCGGCGTCACTTTTGGTCTTGCTTAATGCGTGTGCCGATTACGGTTCGATGAGCCGAAACGAAAGCCTGGTTGAAGTAAGAAAGCTGTCTCTCGCGATTTAATTCCAAGAAACTGAGTCATCGGATTAAAAAATCCTCTCTTCTTCCCGCCGGAAAATAACATGCGGAACATATCTCCATTTACATTATATTGTGTCAGTAACAGAAACATCTTCTCCCCACCTAAATAGAAGTTCGGGCGACGGTGTTCAGAAGCCGGGATTTGGTCTTCTAATCGAAAGCCCTAACGCCTTCAAAGCAGCTAATTTTCCCAGCAATTATATCACATACATTTATGAAAGGTTTTAATGAAATCACAATCTTTTGTGCTGAGCAGCCAAATTACGGCCCTTCTCGAAGCACAAGGAATTACCGTAGCGACACCGGTTCAGGAAGAAATAATTCCGGCAATCGCGAACGGACAGGATGTGCTCACACAATCCGAAACAGGATCGGGCAAGACGCTGAGTTTTGCCATCCCGATCATAGAACAACTTCAAAGGCGCGACGGCCTGAAGGCGCTTGTTCTTGTCCCGACGAGGGAACTCGCCCAGCAGGTAGCGGGAGAGTTTATCAAATATTCGGCGGGCAAGCATCTCGGGATCGTACCTGTCTACGGCGGAGTCTCCATAAATACACAGGTCGCAAAAGTTAGACAGGCAAACATCATAGTGGCAACTCCCGGCCGGCTCATCGACCTGCTGAATCGAAACGCGGTGAAGCTGAATACGATAAAGTATTTCGTCTGCGATGAGGCGGACCGCATGCTCGATATGGGATTCATAAGGGATGTCGAGCGGATCGCAGCCAGGCTTCCGGAACAGCATCAGACACTTCTATTCAGTGCGACGATTTCGAGGGAAATTGAAAAGCTGGCGGCAAAATACCTGCACAACCCTAAAAATGTCAGGCTCGCTTCAACGGTGAAACCCATTTTCCTGCACCAGACTTACTACCACGTCTCACCCGAAGGCAAGCTGGACCTCCTCGCCGACCTGCTGGGCCGGGAGCGCAGTCTCGCCATCGTATTCTGTAACAGGAAACATATCACGGTGAAGGTCTCCAAGAAGTTGACAACGATGGGGATACAGGCACGCGCCCTGAACGGGAATATGTCGCAGCCGCAACGGGAGAAAGTCACGGATGATTTCCGCACCGGTAAATTTACGGTCCTCGTCGCTACCGACGTGGCGGCGCGGGGGCTTCACATCGACGATGTCTCGCATGTCTACAATTACGAAATCCCGAAAGATGTGGAATCGTACACCCACCGCGTGGGGCGGACGGCCCGGGCCGGCCAAAAAGGGGAAGCGGTCTCGCTGGTCGCGACCGAAGAAGAGAAGAAATTTTTCCAGCAAATATTGTTCAAGTATCGGGGCGAAATAACTCTGAAGGAATCCGGTGAATTGTCGGCGCGCCCTACAAGGCTCGCCCCGGCCAGGCAGGAAGAAAAACCGCGCAAGTCGGACATCGCTCCCTGGAAGAAGAGTTGGCGGCGGCGAAGCGGCTAGTTAGGGAGAAGGGAGAAAGACTTCCGACTTTCTCCCTCCCCGGGGACGTTCAAGCCTATTCTCAGAATGCGACTCCGAAGGATAACCCGCCGCTGACTATAAGATGCTTGAATGTAAACAGCGGCGTCAAACCTATTCGAAAGATAAATCCCCCGTCGCGGGGCTGTGCCCTGTATCCGATCGTCGCCGTGCCTAAAAGCACTCTTCCGCTCCCACGGATCTCCGATCCGAACAGAAGGTCATGACCATCCAAGGAGATGAAGACCGGTACTACACCGACTCCCATCTCAAAGTGACTGGTCCCTCTGCCGGTGAGGTAATTGACCGTGAGAGGAAAATCGGTGAACTTCAGCTCGCCGGTCGACAGAAGGAAAAACGGTACGATAGACCAGTATGAAAAACCCGCCCTCAGACCGATGTTAGGCGTGAGCCGGTAGTCGTAGTTGATCGAATATAGAACGCCCTGTCCGAAGACCTCGAAGTAGATCGCATTCCTGGCGAACGGTACCGGTTTCTCCTGTGCTACAAGAGTGGCCGTAGGTCCAATAAGAATCGCGCACGAGAGTGCGCTCGCCAGGAGCGTGGAACGCATGAGATGTGTCATATCAATTGACTCCATTTCTGTGATGTGACGGGGACAAAAGGCACTTCTCATATGGCGGATTGAACGGCAAATTAGCAGGCTGTTTGCACCTGATTTCCAAGTCTTTGATCAGGAAGCGGATCCATGCCTCAACTTGTACTGATGACTAACAGAACATTCAGGACATTCTTGTTCAGGTGGTATTGCAATCCTCTTCTCGCCGCATGCCCTCTGTTCCCACAGCCATACCAGTTTCGATGATCTTATTTCAACTTGGATCACCTCGCGCAAATTTAGCTGCTAGATGCACGATTGTCAACTTGCGGCGGGGAGCCGTTTTATATCCGGCATGAATCCAGTACGGTTCCCGGTATGAATCTCGAATGTTATTTTGTCTGAACGTGTGACATCGTCATCTGCGGCGCGTCTATTTTCTAAAAACAATTTCGATGGAGGCAAGGAGACAACATGGACAAAACCGATGAAATTGCCGAATTCCTTCAGCCCGCAAGGAAGTATCTCTGATTTGGCTCG
>JAJYOS010000518.1 GCA_021796055.1 Bacteroidota bacterium | reverse complement strand
GATCTAGCGTTCTCACCACGCCCCTTGCCGATATTGACACATCTAACTTTCAGATAAGTAGAAAGTTATTCGCACACCGCCGCATTTACTTACCGACGTATTTACCGATCCAGCCCAGCACTGTGTTCCACCAGAGGCGTGAATCCTGGGGCTTCACGACGAAGTGGTACTCGTTTGGGAAATATAGCATCTCGGATGGGACATGCATCATCTGCAGCGCGGTGAAAAGCTGGAACCCCTGGCTCACGTCCAGTCGAAAGTCATTCTGGCTGTGAATCACGAGCATCGGAGTTTTGAAGTTCTTAACGTACGAACTGGGCGACCATTTCTGATACAGTTTCGGGTTTGTCCAGGGCGTCCCCTTGAATTCCCATATTGGGAACCAGAGCTCCTCGGTCGATCCGAATGCACTGACGGCGTCATAGAGTCCGTCGTGGCTTACGAGGCATTTGAAAACGCCTTTGTTGTTGTGTCCTTCCATCCAGTTCATCATGTAGCCGCCGTACGACGCTCCGGCAGCCGCTATTCTGTTCTTATCGATGAAAGGATAATGGTTCACGACATAATCGACGCCGTTCATGAGATCGACAAATACTTTTCCTCCCCAGTCTCCGCTGATCTCATCGGTAAATTTCTGACCGTACCCCGTCGAGCCGCGCGGGTTTACCATGACCGCGACGTAGCCCGGCGCCGCAAACATTTCGGCGTTCCACCTGTAATGGAATTCATCCATCCACTGTCCCTGAGGGCCGCCGTGGACGAGATACACCATCGGATATTTCTTGCTCGGGTCGAAATTCGGCGGCTTGACCAGGAAACCCTCGACTTTCGTTCCTCCGGCACCGTTGAACCAGAACGGCTCCCAGGGGTTCATCTCAAGCTGCGCAAGCAGCGCGTCATTCGTGTGCGTCAACTGCGTCGCAACGCCGGTGGAAATGTCCATCTTATACACATCGTTCGGGTGCGTCACCGACTGCCTCACGAAAACCAGGTCCTTTCCGTCCGGAGTGATGGCCAGGTCCTCGTTCGTGGAACTATGAGTAAGATTCTTTACTTTCCCTGTCGAGACTTTTACCTCAAATATATTGTGATATCCTTCATCGTCGGCGTTGAAATATAGAGTCTTGCTGTCGGGTGCCCAAACAACCTCGTCGACCGAGCGGTCGTATTTTTCAGTCAGGTTTATGATCGTTCCGTCCCGCCGGTCATAAAGCATGAGCCTCGACCGGTCCGACTCGAATCCCGGAATCATCTGCGCACGGTACGCGATATACCGGCCGTCGGGTGAATAAAGGGGCTGGTTGTCGTTGGAAGGATTCGTAGTGATTCTCTTCGAGTCTCCTCCGCTTGCGCTTACAGTAAAGAGATCGTTGTTAGTACTGACAGCAACCATCTTGTCAGTGTTCTTAACGTAGCAGACCTCCTTGCTGTCGGGAGAAAATGCATAATCCATTCTCCCGCCCAGATCGATCGGCGGGGTATCATAATCGCCCGGCGTCAGGTCTACCGGCGAACCGCCCTTAACATCGACCACGAATAGATGGCTTCGCTTGCCATTCTTCCAGACGTTCCAGACCCTGTAGGGCAGGCTCGTGAAAAACTTCGCCTTGACCTTTCCGTTTTCCAGTTCGTTCTCCTTCGCCGCATTGCAGGAATCCGACGCACATTCTGGGAACACATCAGATACGAACGCGATGTGCTGTCCGTCCGGGGACCACAGCAGTCCGCTCGCACCAAGCGCAATGCTTGTAAGTTGTTTTGCCGTGCCGCCTTCGGAGTCTTCAACATAAACTTGCGGGGTGCCGTTTGAGTCCTCTGCAATGAAGGCAATCTGTTTGCCGTCCGGCGACCATACCGGATCGCTGCTTGATTTGAATCCCGTTTTGAATTCACGCAAATCTTTGCCGTCAATGGAGACGATGTATATCGTGCTCCATCCCCTGTTCGCTTCCATACTGTAAGAAGTAACCTGATAGGCAATTGTCTTCCCGTCCGGTGACACCTGCGGGTCCGATACTCTGCCGACCTTCCACATGTCTTCAACTGTCACGGGATGTTTCTGAGCGTAAGATGTTCCCGAAATCAGGAGAAGAATCAGAATTAGAGGAGTAAGTTTTCGACGCATGTCTGAGCTCCTTTTGGGTTTGAGTTCATTGAAGTTATAGCCGGGGCCGCTAAAGTTCTCCAGACAATTTCTTCCCTTTTCGGCGTACATTGCGATCGACCTGGGACAATAGAAATGTGCTTCTCCTGCAACTTGTTTGCCCGATTCTGCTCAATTTAGGGACACTTTTCAGACTCAACGCTCCAATCTTGACTATAAAATCCAGATTAGTTAAACTAATATCGTTCTGACGAATCCAGGCGATTAAATGTGCCGGGAATCTCAAGAGGAGTAATTAATGAACAATTCCGATTTGACCGTAGAAAAATTCGCGAACGAACAGTATAAGTACGGCTTCGTCACCGACATCGAGACGGACAAGCTTCCGAAAGGATTGAACGAGGACGTAATCAGACTTATTTCCGAAAAGAAGAACGAGCCCGCATGGATGACGGAGTGGCGGCTGAAAGCTTACCGGCACTGGCTGACGATGAAGGAGCCCCACTGGTCGAATGTCAAATATGATCCGATCGATTACCAGGACATCGTCTACTACGCCGCGCCCAAGAAGAAGCCGAAATTAAACAACCTGGATGAGGCAGACCCTGAGCTGGTCAAGGCATTCGAGAAACTCGGAATCCCGATCGAGGAACAGAAACGGCTTGCGGGAGTAGCCGTCGACGCGGTATTCGACAGCGTGTCGGTCGCGACGACGTTCAAAGAGAAACTGAGTGAATTGGGGATTGTCTTTTGCTCGATGTCTGAAGCATTACAGCACCATCCGGACCTTGTGAAAAAGTATCTCGGCACCGTCGTTCCGTATACGGATAATTTCTTTGCATCTCTCAACTCGGCGGTGTTCAGTGACGGATCGTTCGCATACGTACCGAAGGGAGTTCGCTGCCCGATGGAGCTTTCCACCTACTTCCGCATAAACGCTTCCGAGACCGGGCAGTTCGAGAGGACGCTCATCGTAGCTGAAGAAGGCGCTTACGTGAGCTACCTCGAAGGATGCACTGCACCGATCCGCGACACGAACCAGCTTCACGCCGCGGTCGTCGAGCTGGTTGCACTTGACAACGCGGAGATAAAATACTCGACGGTGCAAAACTGGTATCCCGGCGACAAGGATGGAAAAGGCGGAATATACAACTTTGTCACAAAGCGCGGGGCGTGCAGAGGTGTGAATTCGAAGATCTCGTGGACCCAGGTAGAGACCGGGTCCGCAATCACATGGAAATACCCGAGCTGCCTGCTGCAGGGCGACAATTCTGTCGGCGAGTTCTACTCCGTCGCGATGACCAACAACATGCAGCAGGCCGACACCGGCACGAAGATGATACACATCGGGAAGAACACACGAAGCACGATAATCTCAAAGGGGATTTCTGCAGGGAGGAGCAACAACAGCTACCGCGGTCAGGTTAGGATTACCCGGAAGGCCGATAATGCGAGGAATTACTCGCAGTGCGATTCGCTTCTCATCGGCGATAAGTGCGGTGCTCATACATTCCCGTATCTCGAAACAAACAACCCGACAGCCCAGGTAGAACACGAAGCTACGACATCGAAGATCGGCGCCGACCAGATTTTTTACCTGAACCAGAGAGGCATCTCTACGGAGGATGCGGTCAGGCTGATAGTCAACGGCTACTGCAAAGAGGTGTTTAAACAGCTACCGATGGAATTTGCTGTGGAAGCCACCCGATTGCTGAGCATGAGCCTCGAAGGAAGCGTCGGATGACTTGGGAAACCTGAATACTGGAATGATGGAATGGAGGTTCAATGGACTATTGGATTTATGAGAGGGTGAGATCGGAACGCTTTGCGCTGTGCTCTTTGCTCTATGCGCTTTTGCCAACACACTGAACGATAAAACTCTTGAAAGTGAAATGTTAGAAATCAGAAATCTGCATGCATCTATCGAAGCAAAAGAAATCCTGAGAGGAATCGACCTGAAGGTAAACGTCGGCGAGGTACACGCGATCATGGGGCCTAACGGCTCCGGCAAAAGCACGCTTGCCAACGTTTTGGCGGGACGTCCGGAATACCAGGTGACTGCAGGGGAGGTCATATATGAGGGGAAAGATCTCCTGGCGATGGCACCCGAAATACGCGCAAGAGAGGGCGTTTTCCTCGCTTTTCAGTACCCTGTCGAGCTCCCGGGCGTGAACAATACGACCTTTTTGAGGGCCGCCCTCAACGAGGCACACAAACACAGAAACCAGCCCGAGGTAAGCGCGGGCGCATTCCTTGCGATGCTGAAGAAGAAGATTCAGCTCGTCGAGATGCCGGATACGCTCCTCAACCGCGCAGTCAATGAAGGTTTCTCCGGCGGAGAGAAAAAGAGAAACGAGATCCTCCAGATGGCGGTTCTCGAACCGAGACTCGCTATCCTCGACGAAACTGATTCGGGACTCGATATAGACGCGCTGAGGATTGTCGCTGGCGGCGTTAACAAGCTGCGCTCGAAAGACAACGCCATCATCGTCGTCACGCACTACCAGAGGCTGTTGAACTACATCGTCCCGGATTTTGTCCACGTCCTCTACAACGGAAAGATCGTCAAATCCGGCGACAAGGAACTGGCGCTCGAGCTCGAGGAGAGGGGTTACGACTGGGCCAAGGATGAAGAGGTCGCCGCAAGATGAGCGCCGGAAGATAATGAGTGAGACTTCCAAAATAAGAGAGTGGTACCTTTCCCTGTTCAAGGATTTTGAAAACAGGTTGAACGGCGAAAAATCCAAACCCTTGCACAAAATCCGCAGGTCTGCGATAGACAAGTTTGCCGAGCTGGACTTCCCTAATCTTCACCAGGAAGAGTGGCGTTTCACCGATATAAGCCCGATACTGGAACACAGTTTTTCATACGCTGCAAGGCGAGACGATAAAGCTCCGTCGGCGAAGGATGTCTCGCGGTTTATGTTCGGCGGGATGCGCAGCCATACGATCGTGTTCGTGAACGGTTTCTACTCGGCCGCGCTGTCGAAGTGTCTTCAACTCCCCGGCAACCTCGCGATCGGCAGTCTCGCGGAGGCCATGAAGACGGACGACGGACAAATCAGCGGCCACATATCGAAGCAGCTCGATCTCGGGACCGATGCATTCACTGCGCTCAACACCGCCTT
>JAJYOS010000517.1 GCA_021796055.1 Bacteroidota bacterium | reverse complement strand
TAGCAGGCTGTTGAAAAACGAGGACGAAACATTTTTTTTTGATATGAGCCGGAAGGGGTGAATGATGTATTATATTTTCATTGTTCATTAGAAATCATTCATCAGGATTGGAGCGATAGAAGGATGCGCGGCAGTCAAGATCATCAAGGAGCAATGTTCAGCTACGTTTCTCAAGAGGACCGGATACCTCAGGATCACCCGTTGCGGGTTCTGCGAAGTATGGTGGACCCGGTTTTGAAGAGTCTTTCTAAGCGATTCGATAAGTTGTATTCCGAAGTGGGCCGGCCGTCGATACCACCGGAACAACTGACGGGACACTGATCGAGGCGTGGGCTGGACAGAAGAGTTTTAAGAAGAAAGAGGACTCGGGTTCCTCTGACAAGACAGATGACCCTGGCAATCCAACGGTAGACTTCCACGGAGAGAAACGCAGCAATCAGACCCATCAATCGAGCACCGATCCGGAATCGAGACTGTACCGCAAGGGGCCGGGCAAGGAAGCCAAGCTTACGTTTATGGGCCATGTGACGATGGATAATCGGCACGGACTTGTCGTTGCTACCCGTTACACACAGGCGACAGGTAAGGCTGAGCGGGAAGCAGCATTGGAGATGGCGAAAAGTCTCAAGGGTCGCCGGAAGGGGCGTAAAACCGTTGGTGCGGATAAAGGTTATGATACGACGGACTTCGTTGAGAAGATGCGCAGAATGACACTAATCGCTCCAGTGCCATCGACGACCGGACGACGCGTCATCGTGGCTATACTGTCAGCCAACGGAAGCGGAAGCTGGTAGAAGAAATCTTTGGATGGTTGAAGACTATTGGTCTGATGCGTAAGACCAGGCACAAGGGAGTCAAACGAGGAGGATGGATGTTCACGTTTGCCAATGCGATCTACAACCTGGTCCGTATCAAAAATCTTATGGCGCAACCATGTTAAGAACACAGGATGACGGTCTTCACTGGCCCAACAAGGCAACGATCGGGATCCTGAACCGGCAACCAATCTCGAACACACGCCGATTGTACCAGTTTTACGCCTCAAAGAATCGGTCCCGATGAAGATTTTTGCTCCATTAATGTATTCTTCAACAGCCTGCTAGGGAAAAGGAAATCATGTGGTCGTTGTTTCACAAGATGGAAACGGAGTACCACGATAATCCTGATGAGTTTAGCAGGTCCATAATCCTTTCGCATCTTGATTCAATGTTGAAGTATGCCCAGCGGTTCTACAAGAGACAGTTCATCGACAGAAAACAGTTATCAGGTAACACAGTTACAAGATTTAACGAAAGCCTCGGTGAGTACTTTCGTAAAAAAGAAGAACGGGAGAAGGGCTTGCCTTCCGTGGGGTACATGGCATCACAACTTCATCTATCACCAAAGTACCTGAGCGATTTGTTGAAGGAGGAAACAGGCAAGACTGCCCTGGAGTTGATTCATCTCTATGTAATTTCCGAAGCCAAGAATATGCTTGTTGAAGGTAAACGAAGCATTTCCGAGATAGCGTACCAGCTCGGCTTTGAAAATCCGCCTTACTTCTCAAGGTTGTTTAAGAAGGAGGTGGGCGTGAGTCCAAAGGAGTATAAGGCTCACCTTCTGAATTAGCTCGAGGTTACCCCGCCTCCAGGATTTCATTGAGACGGGATTGCATTTGGACAAAGTGTGCGGGATCTAGTTGTATTTTGGTTACACGACGGCAAAACCGACCCGGAAATCAAAAAGAGCTTTCATGAAATCCGCTAATCTGTTATATTTTCCCACAAGCCGAGATGGCGGAACTGGTAGACGCACTGGACTCAAAATCCAGCGAGGCTTAACCCCTCGTGCGGGTTCGATTCCCGCTCTCGGCACAAAGGCTGTGAACCACCACCGGCAAAGCCGGTGGCTTCTGAAAAGACATTTTGCATCTATAAGAAGTCAAAACTACCTTGCTGCTGTTCTTCCTTCTTCTCTCTCTTTTTCCTGATACTTCACGTACCTTTTGATCATCTCCTCATCTATTCCCACCGTGCTCACAAAGTATCCTCGTGCCCAAAAGTGATTCCCCCAATATGGCTTCTTTCGCAATCCGCTGTAACTCTTGAATAACTTTATCGCCGTCTTTCCTTTCACCGCCCCCACGTATTCTGACAACGACACCTTCGGTGGTATCGACACAAGTATATGCACGTGGTCTTCCTGTATATTCAATTCTTCCACTTCACAGCCTAACCACTCGCTCATCCCCTTTATATCCCGTTGCAACTCTTCCTTTATCGCTCCCTTCAATATTCGGTAACGATACTTCGGCACCCACACTATGTGGTATTTGCAATAATAGATCGCATGTGACAGCTTCCTGTACTTTCCCATTCCTCATTAATCTAACCCCTTTCCTTCGGCAAAGCCATCTTTCCATCACCACTGCCAAAGGCAGTGGGTTTCTAAGTCGGACTAAAATCCAGAGCACAATCATTGTGGCGCACACTGTTATTTCTTGTATTAGGTTTTCTGCTTCATTTTTGTCTACCGATAAAGATAGGAAACTTTTATCTCGGAATAACCTATACATGGGTAATCCCAATAGGAGTGCTATTGCTGCTTCTAGCATGGGATTACTTCCGTTTGTGTAAAACACAAAAGCGAATTTGGAATACACTTACAATAGCCCAACGTAGAATCCTTATGAGCATAAACCCGATTGATAAAACGCTCACTCGAATTGATATGGGCTGCGAGGTTTGTGCGGAACTGGAGGAGCTCAACTGGTTTGAACCACCCATATTCGATAGTAGAGAAATAGCGGACCTTGAACGAGGCGTTATTATTTATAGACTCACTCCGAATGCGGTGCGATACATGAAACGTTTTAAAATTAAGCCGTTTCATGACCAAACCCGATAAGAATGTGCGAGAATTGGGCTTTTTATTGTGGAAAATCCTTTGACATATCAGGGCTATAGTGGAAAATATTTGTAACTTCCGATCAAATGAATGGTTATGATGGAAAAAAATCAGAATCATGCCGCGTCAGTATAAAATCCCCGATTTAAGGATCAGTGTAAAGTGGAAAATATTTTGACAATTTGGCTTTATAGTAGAAAATAATTATAATACGTGGGACAAAAAGCGATCAAAGTGGAAGATTATTAGAATGAGTGAACTCGTATTTGCATCGTCGGACTCTCACAAGGCGTATACCATATCGTTCATGGTGAAACAGAAAAAAATTCGAAAAATAGCACCAAGGATATATTCTACAAATCTCGATGAGCAGCCGGAAGAAATAATAAGAAGAAACATTCTGGAAATTCTCGGAAGTCTTTATCCAGGAGCAGTTCTAAGTCACCGTTCAGCATTTGAATTCAAACCAACTTCGACAAGTCAAATATTCGTGACCCATTCATATAGAAAGAAAATAGGGCTGCCAGGAATTACAATTAACTTCCTCAAAGGGAAAGGTCCTATCCAGGGTGACAATAAAATGTTCGGCGAGTTGTACGTATCGAGCAAAGAGAGAGCGTTCCTTGAGAATTTGCAGATAACTAAGAAAGTGGGACCAGACTCGAAATCTCTAAGCTTGCCTGAGATAGAGGAAAAACTGGATGACATAGCCAGCGTACATGGCGAAGAAGGGCTAAATCAACTGCGAGATTCCGCAAGGAAGGCTGCGAAACTGCTGAACATGCAAGAGGAATTTGAAAGACTGAACAAGATGATCGGGGCCATTCTTTCCACAAAGCCATCAAATATCTTAAAATCGCCTTTAGCGATCTCGCGTGCCACCGGAGTTCCATTTGACAGGCATAGGATTCAAGTCTTCGAAATACTTTTCAACTATCTGCACAACAAGGAATTCCATTCCATCCCGGAAAACAACAATTCAGTCAAGTCGTTTAGAAATTTTGCTTTCTTCGAGGCATACTTTTCCAACTATATTGAAGGGACCGTTTTCGAGGTAGAAGAAGCTAAGAAGATTGTTGATACCGGGGTCCCCCTGGAATCACGCGGCGAAGACTCACATGATATTCTTGGGACATATCAGATAGTCTCCGATAGAAACGAAATGAGTCGGATACCTTCTGACCCGGATGAATTCCTAAGTGTTCTGACTACGAGGCACGCGATACTCCTTTCTTCGCGCAAGAGTAAGTCGCCGGGACGATTCAAAGGCAAGAACAACCGGGCGGGTAATACGCATTTTGTGGACTTCAAGCTTGTTCGTGGCACATTGAGGCAAGGTTTTGAGTTCTACAATGCGCTAAAGAGCCCATTTGCTCGTGCAGCGTATATGATGTTTTTGGTCAGTGAAGTGCATCCCTTTGAGGACGGGAACGGAAGGATAGCGCGCGTCATGATGAATGCCGAGCTCGTAAGCAAGCAAGAGACTAAGATCATTATCCCCACTGTATACCGAGATGATTACCTCTTGACATTGAAGAGACTAACGAACAGAAAAGACCCTGTCGCATACATTGACATGCTGTCGAAGGCGAGACAGTTTAGCGCAAGGCTAAGTTTTGAAAGTTATGAAAACCTTTACCGCTATTTGGAGGAGCATAACGCCTTTTATGAGCCCGACCAGGAACGGCACCTAAGGGTTGATTGACGGCCAGTCCATGGCTCTTAATGACATAACTCACCCCCCTCCCACCACTGAAAAATGAAATAGGGAGATACAACTATAGCGACGTTAATGAACCCGGATTAGAAGAGTGTCGCTCTCATAACCGCCATCGTCATTGGCCGGTGTGTAAAGAATTCCGTACCTGGCGTACCGTCACCGGCTGGCATAGGCACATCTCTCGAACACGATCGGTTGTCAGGCCCAGCTTACCCCATCCCACGGCTCAGAGAAGCGGACGAACACGGGCTTCAGGTGTGTTTGGCTCCCCTACTTCTTCTTTGATCTAAGAAAGCGGGAAGAACGGCTTCAAGCCACTTTTCTCTTCTTTCTCACGCATGTTTAGTTTAGTAAATGTCATTAAACTCACGCCTGAAGATATCACCGACATAGAGATGGCCGTGCCGAACGGCTCCACTGCTGGAGAACGTTATGCGCCGCAGCAGATGGCGCATCTTGATAGTGAAAAAGGAAACCGGTAAACCGACCGAAGAAGTGCGAATGGTTACATCCCGTGAGATCGAGCCGGCAAATCTCTGAAGTTCATTTATGCGCGTGCGTTGTCATGAAAACAGCATATCAAATCGCATAACTTGATATGGTTCCGCGGTGCCGGCAAAAGATACTTTCCTACTTTGCCAGCAACACGG
>JAJYOS010000516.1 GCA_021796055.1 Bacteroidota bacterium | reverse complement strand
GCACTTCTTTGTCCTTTGCCCTGATAATCCGGAACTCGACGTCGAATTGCTTCCCCGCCGGGATTGATTTCTCGATCACGGACAAGAGCGCCGCTCTATCCTCCGGATGGATAAGCCTGAGCCACGACCTAAAATCTCTTTTGTACGACGAATTGATCCCGACGATATCGTAAAGGACTTCGGAAGCGGACCATGTGCCCGACTTGATTTCGTAAACGTAAGAGCCGAGATTTGCGACACGCTGCGACTCTTTCAGCCAGAACTCCCTGTCTCTGATAACCTCGTCCGCCGCTTCCTGTTGACGGCGTGCCTCAACTGCCCAGAGCGCAAACCCAATATCATCGGCAAGCCTGCTCAAAAGGTGCGTCTCTTCCGAGATGAAGCAGTCTTTCATCTCGGAATAAATACTCAGCGCTCCCACAACTGTCTCCCTTACATGCATGGGGAAGATCCCCACGGAGCGATAACCGTTTCTTAGAATCCATAAAAATAATGATGCGGAGTTCCGGTCGCTTGCCGTATCGTTGCAGACATATGCCTCTCCGGATTCCAAGACTCTGCCGACCAAGTCTCGCCCATCGGCACCATCGTCCGAAGCAGCAAGCATCGCTTTCAGTTCATCCTCTTCCGGGCCGCTTGAGGCCAGAGGGGTCAGTGTCCTACCGGTCCCATCGGGGATTCCAATCCAGGCCATTCGGTAACCGCCGACCGTGACGATTTTCTTGCAGACTTCACCGAAGAGAACATCGCTCTTCGTCTCACGCATGATAACCTGACTCACATCGGACATCGTTCTCAAGACCTGGTTTATCCGCGCAGCCCTGGACTCGGCTCTCTTTTGATCGGAAATATCTTCGACTGTGCCTTCGTAGTACATTACTCTGCCGTTTCGGTCGCGGACCAACTGGGCTGTTTCACGAGCGAAGAAAGTTGTCCCGTCTTTTCTCTTCCATGCCGCTTCCAACCCTTTTACCCTGCCGTCACTTTCTATGCGCTTGCGAAACTGGTTGCGCGGATACCCGGGCGGATACACCTCTCGGTTCAGGTTACTGTCCGATAAATCTTCAAAGCTCTCATAGCCGAGCATCTCGACAAGGAGTTTGTTCGCAAAAAGGACCTTCCCGTCGGGAGTCGTTCTGTACATCCCGATTGCAGCGTCGTCAAATATATTTCGGAGACGCTCGCCGTCCGCACGCAGAGCATCCTCGGCCCTTCTCCGCTCAGTGACGTCCGCCAGCGAACCGGCTACTCCTATTGTTTTCCCCTTCGAATTTCGCCGGGCCTGAACTTTGTCCTCAACCCAGATATAATTCCTGGACTTCTTCGGCCTGATCCTGTAGACTAGCACCCTCGCCTTCCCGGATTCCACAATCCGCCTCCAGCCTTTTTCCACAGTGGGCGCATCGTCAGGATGTATCAATGAGAGGTAAAGGTCGCGGTTGCTGGTGAATTCACCCGGCTTGTAGCCAAGCACAGGACCGGAGCTCTCGCTGATGGATGAAATTGTTTGTTTTGAAGGACTCCCCTTGCTGACCGTCCTGTAGACCACTTCCCTCCGGCGTGCTGGAAGTAACTCTGGAGGCTCGCTCTTTTTCATGATTTACTCCGCGAGATTTGTGCCGAGCAGAAACTGGCTAATGGTTAAAACTTTTGCTCCCAACCTTGGGGAGCTGGTAGCACTGATTTGTGTCAAAGTAATGAAGGTCATCGAGAAAGTCAGCATTTCTACTGTTTTGCTCCCGTTCCTCTCCCAGTCTCTACCTCCTCCAATAGTACTTTCGTCAAAATTTCTAAAAACTTTAATATTGGCGCTGGAATGGCACAGGTTGACAAATTGCCCTGCAAGGAACTTCAGGGACAACATCGCCGGGGTGGACTAATCGCATTTGCGTTGGAGCTATTGAAATACATCGAAGATTGAGATAAATTCTAAGTGTCGATAGCCAGAAGGCACGGGGACAATCGGCCTGCCAGAAGGGCTTGATAACCTGTTCCGTTTTCTACGAATACAGAGTTCACCACTCTTTTCCATTTACCGGGCTCTGCATGCCAATGTCATCGAATTCTACGCCCAGATCGAGACGACTTTGATATGCGCTGAGCGCCACTATTGTGAGTGCTGCGTCTTGCGCGGCACTTGGATCAATGTTACAGCAGGAGTTGAATGACTATTTCTTTTTCGGGAATACTTGAGCTTGAACGGGCACGCAGCCGACCCCCAAGGGGAGCGCACGATCATAGGCGCGATTTCTCAGGACCGGAGCACGGCTACGTGAGGAACATGTCGCTTTCTCTAGGTCCTACCAAAGCAGATGTCCTTGTCCCCCACTCCATGATAACCCTCTACAATCTCCGTCAGGGAGTACTTATGGCTGGAATCGCCGAGAACGGCCCCGGCAAGAACCCGGAGGCCAGGGCTATCGAGACGGTGAACGGCGTCAATCCGGAAAAGTGGAAGTCGCTTACTGAGTTTTCTTCCCAGGAAGCTATCTCTCCGAATGAGATCATCCGGCTCGAAGGACCAAAATCCGATCGGGCGATGCGAATCGTGGATCTCTTCTGCCCGCTCGGGAAAGGACAGCGCGCCCTTATTGTCTCACCTCCGAAAGCAGGAAAGACTATTCTGCTCCAGCAGATTGCGCAGGCCATAAATGAGAACTCCCCCGAACTCGATTTGATCGTCCTCCTCATTGATGAGCGCCCTGAGGAAGTGACCGATATTAGAAGAACTATCAAAGGTGAAGTCTTCGCGAGCTCGAACGACAATGATCTCGTAAGCCATGTCAGGCTCGCCCAACTGGTGCCGGAATACGCAAAGCGAAAGGTTGAGACCGGAAGGAATGTGGTACTCCTGCTCGATTCGCTGACACGCCTGGGCCGTGCCTTCAACGTGCACCAGAAGAGCAGCGGCAGGACTATGTCCGGCGGCGTGGATATCCGCGCTCTCGAAGTACCGAAACGTATCTTCGGAGCTGCGAGGAAATTTGAGGGCGCCGGCTCGCTGACGATCATCGCGACTATCCTCGTCGACACAAATTCCAGGATGGATGAACTGATCTTCCAGGAATTCAAAGGAACCGGGAACATGGAACTTGTGCTGGACAGGGATCTTGCCAACGAAAGAATCTTCCCTGCCATAAACCTCGGCGTCTCTGGCACGAGAAGAGAAGAACTACTTTTCGGGGACAATCTAAGGCAGTATCAGGAGCTCAGACGATCGATCGCACGCATGTCCCCGCGCGAGGGTATGCAAAACGTCCTGAAGCTTATCGCCAGATATCCCACGAACGAGAAACTACTCGCCAACTTCTGAACCGAAGTTTCATCTTCGCCAGGTGCTCCCAATGTACTGACGAGTCTGTGGCAATACCAATTGCCTCATGCAGCGCGCCACTGCCACACTCAGTCTTCTTCCGGTCGAAACAGATGTCTCAGTTCTGCCTTCGGCAATTTCTGATCAGGCATTTGGCTTTGAAAGGCAAATTAATTTTCAATCTGCGAAGGAAGAAGAATTTGTAACCAAAATTTCTCACCGCAAAATCTAAACACTCGTTTAGCGTTACTCCAATTCATCGATATTTTAAAAGAAATTCGACGATTTTTTGTTCCAATTCCATTTAGTATCGTTCATTCCATTGGGAAAACGTAATATCCAGTTACGCAAAAGTTACGGAGATCGGCGAAGTAGCCGGCTCGGTGTCGTAAACTAAGCGAATCAGCGGTCTTGGTTCCGGCACGTCCCTTGCTATATAATAAGCGGACGCTCTCCACCGTACGCGCCGGCCGGCACACGGCGGTTTGTCTAAGTCGAAGCACAAACTCCGTGGAAAGCGAATGCGTCCACAGACAGGGTTGATTTTAAGTCAGCGTCTAAAAAGGACATTCAATGACGAGACGTTTCACCCTCGGAGAGAATATGAAAAAGATATTTTTGTTTGCTGTTCTCTTCATGACGGCGATTGATGAAGGCGAATTATTTGCACAGACGCAATCAGTAAGTCAATCCGCAAATGTGAATTTGACCGTTCAGACCGCAATGTCCCTGACAAACGTCCGAGGGGTAAATTTTGGCACACAGGTTCAAGGATCCGCGGGTGCTACCGTAGACCCTGTAAATGGCGGTGCGAACGCCGCATACTTCACTCTTTCCGGTGCACCTGCAAATCAATCACTGACGGTCAGTTGGACTCCATCAGCAATCCTCACGAACACTACCACGAATATTACCTGGACTCCAAGTGTTGCTGTCGGAAACACAACGACGCAGAGGGGTGCTACGGTCCTCGCGTCGTCGGGTTCCACATCCCCGGCAAGTAGCTCAGGGAATCTTTACATTTGGGTAGGCGGATCAACGGGTGCTGTCCCTAACAATGCCCCTGCGGGATTGTATCAGGGCACTGTCACTCTCACGGTCCAGTATTAGAAACGATGACAGCTTCAGAACACGCGGGTTTCTCCTCGCCACCTCATGTATTTCGGTAGACACATCAAATTATCAATCTTCAGGTTTTCCGTCGTTCTTCTGGCGATAATCGCGACCGAAGGATCCGCCCAGACTCAGAGTGCATCACAATGGGCAACCGTCAGGTTTAATGTAAAGAGCGCGATGGAACTCAAGGTGAATCGAAACCTTGCTTTTGGCTACGTAATTCAAGGTAAGACTAAAGTTTCTGTTGATCCCATCGCGGGCGGCAGCATGGCCGCCTATTTCTCACTAAATGGACCGCCTGACACCTTCGTGACCGTGACCTTCTCCACAAGTCCGCTCACAGACGGTCAAAACTCCATCCCCTTCAGCGGCCTCCTTGCGGGTAATTACGATGCCGATCAGATCGGGGCAGTTCCTATCAGCTCGGGGAACACGATTACGACCGGCGCGACCGGAGAATATGACTTCTGGGCAGGCGGCACAGCGACATTATCCCGGTCTCAGCCTCTTGGAGTTTATACCGGCAGTTTCACGCTTTCTATCGCATACTAATGCTCATCCAACTATCATTTGCCAATCCCGTCAAAGAAAAATCTGGCGGGGTGCTCATTCCAACAATAATATTAGCCGCCCATCGTTTGCTAAAATTAGTTGGAATGGCACTAGCTGCTTGCAGGGGCTGCCCCGCATCCAAGGTCAAGTTCCAATCGGAACGGGAAAAGTGCCCGCAATTCTAAAAAGAAGAAACCTTTAAATTCAACAATATACAGCGGTTCCACGGGCTCGTCATTGAAACTGTGCCCTCTTTTTGCTATTCTGTCAAGTGTT
>JAJYOS010000515.1 GCA_021796055.1 Bacteroidota bacterium | reverse complement strand
ATCTGCTGAAAGGATCCGGGTAATTGTAAACATCCTCTATTGACAACCGACCGGACGATTCAACGTCGAATGTTGCGGTTGACTTTCCGGGATTATTGAAGACATCGAAAGCCTGGACAGTCACGGAATGCGTACCGTAAGAAAGAGACGTCGTTACGGGATAAGTCACCGTTCCGTCCTGATAGGAATTAAGATTTCCCAGATAATAGGGCGACAGATCGACCGACTGAGTCCCGTCGAATGTCGCCTGTAAGCTGTGACCGACCGCTTCATCGGAAAGGTTCATACCGTTCACGGCATGTAAATCAACAATCAGAGTAGGGCTCTGGGAGACAATATCGCCGTCCCTGAAATTCCTTGAATCAAAGTAGATGCTGACCTGGGGGCCAATATGGTTGTTGGTAACATTAGTGTCCGTCCCACCGACCGTGATGTTTCTCGTGAACCCCGAACCGTCTGCTCCTTCGGCCTGGAAGTACAGTTCAATTTTACCTGTCTGGTTGCTGTAGGAGATGTCGGAAGGGATAACGGTATTCGCCTCGAACTTGCCGTCATCTATCGAGACCTGACCGCGAAAAAGTATTGAGCCCTGAAACATGTAGGTGGCGCCCCACTCCGGCACATAAACCGGCTGGTCCGAATCGTAAACGGTGAGCACGCCCGAAGAGGACAGGTTGCTCCATGGAGTGCTGTCGGGGTGATACACCGTTCCTTTGATATCGAGCTTATCCAGGGCACGAATCGCTGTCATGTGTGCAAGCGATACTCCGTTAAGGCTGTCTATGCTCGCCTTGTACTTAGGCATTCCAAGGCGCACCGTCGGGTCACCGATGTACTGATATTTAATGTCGTTTAGGGAGAAACGGATCTGCTTGGTCTCGAAAAACGCCTTTCCAATCCTGGTCGGGTTTCGCAGGGAATCCCTGGCGAAGAGGTAGCCGAAAAGGTCCTGGTTAAGCGTGGCGTTGTCCGAAGCATATACGACTCTCGTCGAGCTGATCACTCCTATCGCGCCGCCTTTGGATGAGTTGACAAGGAGTTCTGCACCGCTTTGCTGCTGCGGGTCATCGTCGCGTGCAAAATCGCAGGTCGCTGCGACAAACAGACTCAGCCTGTCGGCATTCGTCAGCTGCGGCACCGTCACCGAGCTTTCAAAGACGTGAGTGTAGGACCAGAGAGTCGGAGCTCCATGGCCCACGAAGTTGATCACAAGCGTGCCCTGATTAACCTGGTTCACGATTGCAGCCGAAGCCTGGGGTTCACGCCTCCCTTCGGTAGAAATGACAACAGGATATAACACGAGGTAAATCTTCCGCTCGTCGAACTCCGGGGGCGTGAAGAATCTCGCCAGATCGTCGGCGTAGTTCGTATGCAAGTCGCCGTCGTTTCCCCCACCGGTCGTAATGCCCTGGTCACCGATGTAGGTAATCAGGTTCCTCCATGAGCCGTAGTCAGGCTTCGATTCGTAGTTGATTATCTTGCTTACGATCGCAGTCGCGTCGTCCGTGCTCCTCGCGGGAAGTCTTCCTATTGCCATCGAGACCGGCGCCTGCATCAGCGGAGCGCTGAACTGGACGAAATAATCATCGGTAGAGTATGTGCCGATCTGCGAGAGCGATTCGTCGGATTCGAACGGCGGAACAAATTCGGGAATGTCGCTCACTTTATTTTCGTAATCGTATGTCCCTGCCCCAAATAGTATTACGTACGCGGGGGCCGTCTGAAAATTATCATAAGCATATTTCAGGAAGTCACGGATCGCAGTTGGGTCGGCTATTCCGCATCCGAATTCATTATATATGGCGGTCGTCGTGACGACCATCGTCTTCAGCCCGTCAAATGTCTGTTTGAAGTTAGCCAGCTCGTTCGCTTGATCGAGAAAATCGGGAGAAGTAACTATGATCAGGTCCGCACCGGCGACCTGGCCGTGGAGGTCGGAATTCTGAACCGGGATGATATTGCCGACCTTGAGATACCCGTTCTCACCGACGGCGAAATACTGTTTCCTCATCCCGGAAGCCGCCTGTACACCGAACGAGACAGTTCCATTGCTCACAGAATCCGGCCTGACAATGACGGCGTTCGCAAAGTCCGTTACATCGAAAATATTGACGCTGTCGCTCGAGAAACCATGCACTGAGTAGTACGTGACCGCGTTTGTGTCCGGCGCATAAAAATCCAAAACGTCTCCGACAGACTGGAACAATCGCTTGTAGAGAATCTCATACCAATCAATCCATGCGGATGCCGATGATGATGAGGAGTTGTAGATGACCTTCAGGACACTGTTTTGATTGGGAAGATTCCCTGTACCCGTAAATATCCTTGGATCCTGAGGATAAGCATAATAGCCTTCCTCATCGCTGTAGTTGATTGTCCCGCCCACTATTGTGCCGAGCTGGGTGCCCGTGGCGTTTTCAAAAACCTGGAAGTAGTTGTACTGGTCGCTCCTGGAGATTGCCCGGAGTCTATAAGTGATACTCTGGGTCGTATCCAGTCCGTAAAGCTTGTTGAGATAACCCACCATGTTAGCCGTCGGGCTCGTCGAAGTAGGCAACTGCAGCTCGGTTCCGTACCATTCCTTTCCTGATCCGAGCAAATTGTAAAGTCCATCGTCGCGGAAGATTCCGGAAGTGAAGCTGTGCGGCCTGTAATACGAGGATGAGCGGGCGCTCTGTTCCACCGTCATCCTCTTTCCGGCCTGCCCGCCGTACGTTAGGAAGTAGTAGCTTGTCGAGTCCGTATAGTGGTCTATGTAATGCGAAAACGTTTTGGAGACGGGGTTGTATGCCCACTCCCGCGGCGCTTTTCCATAAAACAAAACGTAATCGCCGTTGTCGAGCTTGTTGTTTCCGTTCGCATCGTAGACGTAAATCGCATTCTCCATCAGGTCGTTCGGGCGGGGAGCATTCGGGTCTTCCGGCAGCTCCGTGCCTCCGTTGTTGTAAAGTTTTATCGTGCTCAAGTCAATGCTGCCGACCGGGACATTCGCGTTCTTCAGGTCGGAATACGTCAACTTGTAAATGCCGCTTTGGGAAACCGCTATTTTATACCACGGACCTTGCGCCAGGACGCTGGATGATGTTGCTTTCCTGAGTCCCGAAGGTTCTCTTACAACGGCATCCTTCACCTGTGAATAGTTGACCAGGACATCAGACAGCAGCGGATCGGTTCCGACACTCTCAGATGTAACCCCGCTCCCAACGGACGTTACCTGAAAGACTACCTTCTCGAGCATTCGGTAAGTACCGGAAAGGCTGTCATAAAGAAACGGATAAACACGGATCCTCGATACAAGATGTCTACGATTGTGATAGGGACCGTCATAGGAAAGAAATTCAGATACGGTCTTTGGATTCAGCACACCTGGCATTCTGGGGCTGCGCATCGGCTGCATCATATATACCGTCTTATAATCAGTCTGAAGGACCTGCACCTGAATTTGATTGGAAAACACCCCGACAAGAACGGGTATGAATTGACGGACGAAGTTTCCGGTAGTATTGTACTCGGGAACGCCGCCTTTGAACGAGAGGTCAAGATATGACCGGCCGCCCACTTTTATAGTGTCGGCCCCTAACGAGTCAGGCGTAACCGATATTGTCACAGAATTCCCACTCTGCGACAGTACCTGCACGTCCTGTCCGTAAAGTACGCCAGCATAGAACAGAAACAGGATTCCCGTTCTTACCAGATGTCTCTTCATATCCTCCGCAACAAAAAAGCCGAATGCCCTGCAAACCTTACCGCAGCGTCATTCGGCAAAAAAAGGTTCGTCAAAGGTCTACTGCAATGTCAATTTTAAACCTTTAACGAACCTTCGCTAATTCTTCCTTTTTAAAAATATAGCAGGTAACACAAAATGTGTCAAGGAATGATTTGGGTAGAACTCGCGTCCCCAAGGGGATTTGAACCCCTGTTACCGCCGTGAAAGGGCGGTGTCCTAGGCCGCTAGACGATGGGGACTTGAGACTCTGAAACCGCAATTTACAGATATGCAGTTTTGGAATTGCTCACTTCGGCGACAATTTAGAGCCTGAACACGGATTTTCCAAACTCCTGATCAGAGGTCCCGTCACTGGAGATGTTTTTCAAGGAAAGCAAAGATATTTTTCCACGCAATCCTGGATTCCTTCTCGCTGTAACCGGACGTATTGTTGGGATTCATGAAAGCATGATTGACACCGGCATAAATGTGAAGCACGACATCCTTCGCCGCCGCCTTCATCGCCTTCTCGAACTTCTTTGCCATCTCAGGCGTGTAAGTCTTGTCCTCTGCTGCGAAGTTGCATTCGACCGGACAGTGTATCCTCTCTATTGCCGCCCTGTCGGATTCGACTTTTCCGTAGTCAACCACGCAGGCTGCAAGCTTCGGAAGCTCCAGCGCAGCAATAAACGAATACGATCCTCCCATGCACCATCCGATCACGCCTATCTTTGCCGGATTGACATCTTTCATTTCCGACAGATAACCGAAGGCGGCTTTCAAGTCGGTGACGGCGCGCTCTCTCGGGACAGACATCATCAGCTTATACGCATCTGCGGGATTCGAGGTAAGCTTCCCGCGGTACAAATCGATTGCAAGAGCGACGTATCCCTTCCTCGCAAGTTCTCTCGCATCCTGTCTTATCCAGTCGGTCAATCCCCACCATTCATGGATAACGATAAGCGCGGGATGCCGGCCAGCCCCGGCGGGGAAAGCGAGGTACGCGGTAACCGTGTCCTGTCCGCTCGGGTAGCTGACAACCATCGTCTTTATTTGCGCGGCGCCTGCCAGCGCACTCATGGCAAACACAACGATCAGGGTAACGAATATCCTCCTCATTTCCTCCTCCTGAGGGGGCCGTCACACAGTCCCTCGTTCAGTTCCTTTCCAGCACCCTGGATATCTTATCGACGAGTGTCGATTTCGGCACGGCTCCCACAAGCTGGTCAGCCACTCTTCCGTTGTTGAAGATCAGGAGAGTCGGGATGCTCATTATGCCATAAGTCATCGCAATCTCCCTGTTCGCATCGACATCAAGCTTCGCCACCTTGAGCTTGCCGTCGTATTCACCTGCCAGCTCCTCGACGATCGGGGCGATCATCCGGCAGGGTGCGCACCAGGATGCCCAGAAATCGACCAGGACAGGCAAGTTGCTCTTCATCACCTCTGATTCAAAATTCTGCGAACTCACTACAATTGGTTTCATTCAACGATTCCCTTCCAAATTTTTGTTTCTAAGAGAGTAATCTTACGTTATCTTTCCCAAATATTT
>JAJYOS010000514.1 GCA_021796055.1 Bacteroidota bacterium | reverse complement strand
TGCTACCTGATTTACTTCACATCTCATGAGGTCGCGCATTCTCCTCTCGCGACGATACCTGCCAAAGTAAATTTTGAGGCGTTCACCGTTCAGAACGCGACTTTCTGATACGGCAGGATCTAACGTGTATATCGAGACTTGGACGCCATTCTCAATTAGACCCTTCACTAGGGTCGTCACGTTCGAACCTCCCATCCCCTTGGGGTAATCGCCCGCTGGCAAACTAAGGTAGTCTTTCAGAAATTCAGTCATTATCGGAGATGCTATTCCCACATGCATATTACGTCTCTCAGAGGCAGGTGGAGGTTGAATCGAGTAGTTGCCTATGAAACCCTAGCGGGCGATTCAACTTCAAAGTAACTCTCGGTGAGTGTTCAAATGGTTCCCCGGTCAACGGAGACAAGCTAATGCTAAAGACGCTCGCGAACGGCAAATTTACTTTCCTCCACAAGGTTGACTTCCGGCAGAAAGAATGGGAAAGATATGTCCACGTGTCTACTGTTCTGAATGAACTTCTGGACTGTATCCAGCTCGAACTTCAACCGGTGGTATTGTGTGTGCTTCTCGGTTATATATTTAGCTGCCTGCGCCGCCTTGGAATAAATGCCATCTACGTCTTCTTTAAGTAGGTACTCACAACGCTCCACTACTTCCTCGACATCACTCGCGAAATAACAATGATCACCGTTCCGCAGGACTTTTTCAAACCGTGGAGTGTAGAGCTCGACTGTAGGAATGCCGGAGGCGATCTCCATGAATATCCTGTTTGACGAATAGTAATCAGAGTAAGAATATGGATTGGCGCCTACGACTACCTTACCCCGCCTAAAGACTTCCTGTTGTTTATCGAAAGGAACAGGACCCTGCGCATGGGGATAATCCCATCCTTTCCCAAATAGACCAAAGCGGCTTCCGAACCTTTTGGCCAGCGCCTTCACCAAACGTTGCCTCTTTTTCCCAGCCCACCAATATTTCGAACCCGGATTGGGCAGTCTTGTGTGATTGTTGTTCCCGACGAAAACGACGTCGAAATCAAATTTGTGCTTCTCCAAGTCAACACTTTCAGCTTTGAACCTCACCTGGCATAACGCGTTGGGTGCCAGAACGACGTTGCGTGCACCCCAGGCGATCATCTTGTCGGCGGCTCTGCCCATTTGTGTACTGAAAGTGATGTCCGCGAGCCGTGAAGCCTCTTTGAAGTCTTCAGGATAGTCCGGCCTCATCCAACTATCCGAAAAAGGGTCACCGGCGCTGGCAATGACGACGGGAGGTCTCGGTAGCCTCCGCAAAGACTCTATGCAGCCTCGGGGGCTCGGTTTTCCTTTCTGGTGAAAGAATTGAAAATACACGACATCAAATTCACGTTGAGCGGAGAGGCGCACCACTTCCTGATAGAAAGCATCCCATCCATTCTTTCTTGCGAACCCGAAGTACGGCACATTCAAATACTCGGTAACGACGCCTTCCTTCTGAAGCCTTAAGAACCCGTCGTGAAATCCAGGGTGGTCGGATATCTCGGATCCTTGGGACAGAAAAAGAACTCTCATTTTATTTCCCATGCTAAGACTCTTCGAAGCTTAAGGTAGAGCTGCGAGCCGCCCAGAAGTCTTTCCTCAAGAAACTCCCTGCTGTCGGAGTTGATCTTAAGGAAGAACGAAACGAATAAACCGAGGGCGCCGACAAGCATAACGGCCCCCAGCAGTACCGTATTCGAGCGAGTAAAAGGATTTAGTAAGACGCGAGTAAGAAGTATCGCAATCGCGATCATCAATCCACTAGCGAAAGGCGGCACATAAGAGTTAACAATCTCTCTCGGATTTATGCCAAGGAGCTTTGCAATGAGCACGATGTAAACTAGAGTTCTGACCACCTGAGCTATCAATAGAGCAACGGCATACCCGATCAGTCCGTGGACACCGAGAACGTAGAAAAGGGAGCCCAGCAGGAGAATATAAAAGAACTGGATGAAGACCTTCGGAGTCAGGTAGCCGGTCGCGTCGCATGTGACTCCTCCAAAATGGGATATCAGGCTGAAAGGAGTGCTCAGCGCGAGGATCTGAAGAACCGGGATTGCCGCCACCCATTTCGGTCCGAGCAGCACCAATACAACTTGTTTGGAACAGACTGATACTCCGAGGGAGGCCGCGAACAAAAACAGTCCAACCGTTGAAATTGTGTTCAGATATACCCTCTTGAGCTTTACCTTCTCCGTTTGAATCCGACTGAAGGAAGGAAAGAGGACGCTGGATACGCTAGTCGTAAAATACTGCATAGGGAGGTTGATGACGGAAGAGGCCCTGTTGTAGATGCCAAGCTCTGTCGCGCCAAGGAATCTCCCGACAAACAGCGTATCGAGAGTCCCCCCGATGAACTCCAGAAAGCTGATGCCGGAAATGCGACCCCCGAAAGTGAACAACGGCTTGTAATGCTCCCACGAGAAGATAAAACGAAGGTCGTGCCTCACGACCAAATACGACAAAAGGCCGGAGAGAAACCCGCTGCTTAGAGACGCCAAGACAAGACTCCAGACTCCAAATCCGGAGAGGGCCGAGATAATTCCAACTCCCGCGTATCCGATTATGTAAGAGACGATTTGAATGAGCGCGAGCGCCTTGAATTTCAATTCTCTCCTTAGCAGGGCAAGCGAAGTCGTGGAAAGTCCCGTCATCACGAATGATATTGCCATAACTCTGACAATAGGTACGACCTGAGGATTTCTGAAGATCAGCAGCGCGAAAGGGGCAAGTAACCAAACCAGACCAAGGAAAAGGGCACTCAAAACCACCGAAGATGTGAAGGCGGCTCTGATGTGTTCCTTCCTAAGCTCTTTCCTCTGGATTACCGCCTGCCCCATACCCATCTGGGCGAAATAACTTCCGAATCTAAGAATGACGCCGCCCATCGCCACGAGTCCGAAAGCGCTCGGACTCAGCAACCTCGCCATAACGGCGGTGTACCCGATCTGCAGGATCGATGTGGAAATTGTCGAGACGTAGCTCCACTTCAAGCCGTGCAGAGTCTTCGATGTTAACGAGTCAGTCAACGCGCGAAATCCAAAGTGTTATAGAGACTGCCATATAACCATTCAGCCAGGTCACGGCCCGACTGCTCTGGCCTTGATTCCGATAGACGAGAAATCTTTGGCCTCATAGGGTTTCAACGTCTCCCTGATTCCTTTCCTCAATGAGATGGTGGCCTTCCAACCCACTTTGTTGATTCGCGATACATCCAGGAGTTTCCTCGGTGTCCCATCAGGTTTCGACGCATCGTACTCGATCCTACCTTTGTACCCGACTTCCTCCGCTATCAGCTCGGCCAGTTCACTGATCGAAATGTCTTCTCCCGTACCGATATTCACTATCTCGCTATCGTTATAGTTCTCCATAAGGAATAGACACGCGTCAGCCATATCGTCGACATGGAGAAATTCCCTACGGGGTCTGCCTGTCCCCCACACTGTCACCGACCTCGCGTTCGACTTTTTCGCTTCCACGAATTTTCTAATCAGTGCCGCAAGGACGTGTGAGTTCTCCGGATCGTAATTGTCGTTGGGCCCATA
Source organism: Bacteroidota bacterium (assembly GCA_021796055.1). The sequence goes on along the minus strand of JAJYOS010000514.1, from coordinate 1,725 downwards.
CAGGTTCGTCGGCATAACGGAGATATAGTTTGTGCCGTATTGTCTGTTGTATGCCTGACACATCTTTATCCCGGCGATCTTGGCGGTGGCGTACGCATCGTTCGTCGGCTCGAGCTTGCCGTCCATAAGATACTCTTCCTTCATCGGCTGAGGAGCGAACTTCGGATAAATGCATGAGCTGCCAAGGAAACAAAGCTTCTTCACACGCGCCAGATAAGACGAGTGAATCACGTTCGTCTGAATCTGAATATTCTCGTATATGAATTCGGCGGGATAAGTATTGTTGGCGTGGATTCCCCCGACCTTGGCCGCCGCGAGAAAAACATATTCGGGCTTCTCTCTTTCAAAGAACCCCCTCACTGCCGCCTGCTCAAGTAGATCGAGCTCAGCGTGAGTCCTCGTCAGGATATTCGTGAATCCATCTTTCTCCAGCGCCCGCACGATCGCGGAGCCGACAAGCCCGCTATGTCCCGCGACGTATATCTTCGAATCTTTATCCAATTGTCTCCCTGATCCGCTCGTGAAGCGAAAATTCATGCCGCGTCCAATCGATTCCCTTTCCCAGTACAGTTCTCATCCCTTCCCTCGGAGGCTCGATACCCAGGGCCAGCATGTCATAGTCTACCATTATCCTCAGCATCTCATCGAACTCCACCCTGCTCGACCAGCCCAGCTTCTTCGATGCCTTGTCGGTTTTCGCGCGAAGGTATTCTACCTCGGTCGGCCTGAAATATCTTGGGTCAATCTCCACAAGCGTGTCCCCGGTCGAAATCTGGCCGTAGGACCTTTCTCCAACGCTCGACGCGATCCCTTTCTCGAGAACTCCATCTCCGGTCCATTCCAGCTCCACGTCCACATACGAGAACGCCTTCTCGATCAGTTCTCTTACCGTGTGGCTTTCGCCGGTGCCTACTACATAATCGTCCGGCATTTCCTGCTGCAGCATCAGCCACATCATTTCCACGTACTCGGGCGCGAAGCCCCAGTCGCGTTTCGCGTTCAGATATCCCATGTAGAGCTTCTTCTGCTTGCCCGCGAGTATGTTCGCTACGCCGCGCGTCACCTTCCGGCTAACAAAGTTCTCGCCCCGTCGCGGGCTCTCGTGGTTGAACAATATCCCGTTGCAGGCGAACATGTCGTAAGCTTTTCTGTAATCGGCAACCATCCAGTATGAGTAAAGTTTCGCGATTGCATAGGGACTCTGTGGGTGGAACGGCGTCGCTTCGCTCTGAGGCGCAGGCGCCGAACCGAACAGCTCTGATGATGAAGCCTGGTAAAATCTGCTCTTCACGCCGCTCCTCCTGATCGCCTCGAGGAGTCTCGTCGTGCCCAGCCCGGTCACGTTCCCGGTAAACTCAGGCATATCGAACGATACGCGCACGTGGCTCTGGGCGCCGAGATGATAGACCTCGTCGGGGCGAACATTGTACACGATTTCCGTCATCAACCCCGGATCAGTTAAATCTCCATAGTGCAGGAGGAGCCTGCTGTCGTTCTCGTGCGGATCGACGTAGATGTGGTCTATCCTGTGAGTGTTGAATGTGCTCGCCCGCCGGATTATCCCGTGGACTTCATATCCCTTGCTGAGCAGGAACTCCGCAAGATATGAGCCGTCCTGGCCGGTGATACCGGTAATTAATGCTTTCTTAGTCATATGCTGTTGCCTTACAATATCTTGAGCGCTAACGGTTCAGTGGCACCAAATACATGATCTTCGGCTCATTC
>JAJYOS010000513.1 GCA_021796055.1 Bacteroidota bacterium | reverse complement strand
TTTCAATAGCGTCGCAGTTTACGTAAATGTCGCGCAAAGGACGCAGAGCAATCAGAAGGCTCGCAGAGGAAATTGATATTTCTTTGCGTTATCTGCGTGAAAACAAACTGAGCCATTACCCGTCTTTCGGCCGTTTTTGAATTCGCCGGAAAAAATGATAACTTTTACCTCGGTCAGTTTTTCCTCAATAACAACGAATTTCAGGGATGAAGAAACCTTTCCGCGAGAGACTTAAAGTTGGCGTGATCGTATGCGACGGCGCGATGGGGACGCTACTTGAGCTGTATGAATACGGCGAAAAACCGCCCGAAATTCACAATCTGAAGAATCCCGACATAGTCGAACGCGCCCACCGCGAGTACATACGGGCCGGCGCGGAGATAATCGAGACCAACACTTTCTCTGCCAACAGGCTTCGACTCGAGGGCTACAGACTTGACGACAACACCAAAGAGATAAACGAAGCCGCCGTGCGCATCGCGCGGGCCGCCGCTGAAGACAATGTCTACGTCGCAGGAGCGGTCGGACCGAGTGGAAGGCTCCTTCAACCGCTGGGCAAGACGAAGCTTTCAGATGTTAAGAAGGCATTCAAAGAACAGATCGGGTACCTTGTCGGCGGAGGGGTAGATCTCCTTATCCTGGAGACTTTCCTCGACCTGAACGAGCTCGACGCGGCGATCGACGCGGCCAAAGAGATATCAAAGGATATCCCGATAATCGCGCAGAAGACATTTTCCGAGGATGGAGCCATACTCGCGGGCGATTTCCCGCTTGAGGTCGTGAAGCATATCAAATCGAAGGGGGTCGACGTCGTCGGGTCGAACTGTACGGTGGGTCCGCAGCGAATGTACGGAATAATTAAATCAGTCTACTCTGAGGATGTCATCCTCTCCGCCCAACCTGCGGCGGGAATTCCGACGCTCGTCGACGGAAGATCCATTTACCATGCCACGCCGGAGTATCTCGCCACATATGCGAAGCAGCTTGTTGAGGCTGGCGTCACGGTGGTCGGCGCGTGCTGCGGATCGACTCCCTCTCACATCCGCGCGATAGCGGAGGCGGTGCGCGGGGTGAAGATTGAACCGAAGCCGGTGGTTGCCAGGAGGAAGACGACGGTCGAAGAGAAAACGCCCGGTGTGGCCCTGCCAAGCCGCTCTGAATTCTCGAAGAAACTCGGCCAGAAATTCGTCACGACCGTGGAACTTGACATACCGCGCGGCCTGGATATATCGTCTGTTCTTGCCGGCGCCAGATCCTGCAAAGAAAACGGTATCGACGCAGTCAACATAACCGATGGTGCGAGGGCAAGGATAAGAATGAGCTCCATCGCGATCTCCCACCTTATTCAAAGGGAAGTCGGGATCGAGGCCGTAACGCACATTACGACACGTGACAGGAATATGATCGGCCTGCAGGCGGAGCTGCTCGGCGCACATGCTCTCGATTTGCGCAATATACTCGTCATTACCGGGGATCCGGCAAAGATCGGCGACCTTCCGCAGGCGCAGTCGGTCTTCGATATAGATTCGGTCGGGCTTGTGAGAATAGTGAAGAGCATGAACGACGGTAGCGACTCGATGGGGAATCAGATCGGGGCACCGACCTCGTTTTTGATCGCCTGCGCCGCAAATCCCTCCGCTGATCGGTTCGACTACGAGATTGAGAAACTTGTGAGGAAAGTGGAATCGGGAGCAGAGGTGATTTTCACGCAGCCGATATATGAAATCGACACTTTTTCGAGATTCATGAAAGCCATTGAGCCTCTGAAGGTGCCGGTAGTGGTGGGAATTTTGCCGCTAAGGGGCCACAAGCATGCCGAGTTTCTCCATCACGAGATTCCCGGCATCTCTATCCCTGACAAGATAAGGGAAAAGATGTTTCGTGCCGGTGCGGATGCTGCCCAGGTCGGGATTTCGATATCGGCCGAGTTCCTGCGCGAGGTCAAATCCGTCGTAGCCGGAGCCTACCTGCTTCCGCCGTTCAAGAAGTACGAAGTTGCCTTTGAAGTCCTCGAAATGGCGCACAATTGAGTGTTAATTTTTTTTAACCTTTACTGCCCCCCGCACGGGAGGCCCAGAACAGGCGTTCTCGTGGAAGTTTTGGAACCCGCCGCAGTACCTTTTCTTGATTACCAGCGTCAAATTGGTTAGATTATTCAGCAACATAAGTCATTGAACTGTCGGTTCTTTGCGAAAACTTGACGTCCGATGCTCTTTCGGGCTCTTAGCTCAGTTGGTTCAGAGCGCTTGCTTCACACGCAAGAGGTCGCTGGTTCGAGCCCAGTAGAGCCCACGATAAGAAACTGAGTATCTTTTGGGAGATAGTTTTAGGTTTGAGGTGATTTCTGTAAAAATGAAGAATCAAGGTAAGACACTGGCGGAGGGGAAAGCGAGACTTTGATATTGGATGCAATACAGAAGTCTCACTAGAAAGCGAGGACCAAATGGAGAAGCTAAGCAGTATCCCCTCTGAGAAGAAGAGGGTCCAGAAAAAGCAAATTGAAAACCCGCTGAGTGACCTTCTCGGCGACGATGTGTACGAAAAGCTGATTGAAAACAGCCTTTTGGACTACAAAGCCGTCAGGGACTATCAAATCAAGCGGCGCTTCAAGGACTTGCGGAATTACATGAGCGTGGGGGACGCTATCGAAAAGATCCAGGACGAGTACCCGTACCTGCGATTCGACACAATCCGCAAGATCGTCTACAACGCCAAAGCGGAAAAAGAGTAAGAAATCCCCTCCAGGCGCAAACCCTGGAGCCGGTAATTCTTTTTCGAACCGCCGAGGGTTTCGGGAATTTTCTTGAAAGCAATTCGGTTGATTGGATTGGTGGCCGTTCCATAGCTTAACGCGGCCACCGTCGGTTTGTCGTTCAAGTGTCCTGATGAAAGAAGGAGTTTGGTCATGAAGCTGTACGTTTCGAACAGTGATGAATCGGTAAGGATGTTCAAGAGCGACTTCCTTGAATTCTTCTCTCACGTCCATCCCTCTGTGCCGGCGATACTTTACTTCCCGGTGGTGGCTTACATGTTCTACAAATCGGTCGTGACGGGCATCGGCCTCTATTATCTGTTTGGGCTCTTTGTCATCGGTATACTCGTGTGGAGCTTCACGGAATACACTCTCCACAGATTCATTTTCCACTTCGTTCCAAAAAGCGGCTGGGGTAAGCAGATTCATTTCCTTTTTCACGGTGTCCATCATGATTACCCCAACGATTCCACGAGACTCGTGATGCCGCCGGTCGTGAGCATACCTCTCGCGGCACTCTTTTATTTCCTTTTCACGAAGATCCTGGGCGCCCACTATCTTCCGCCGTTCTTCGCGGGATTTATTGCGGGCTATCTCAGCTACGACCTGACCCATTACGCCGTCCACCACTTCAGCCTGCGCGGCAGGATCAGTCTCTATCTGAAGCAGCAACACATGCGCCATCACTACATGGATCCGGATAATAACTACGGAGTGAGTTCGCCGCTTTGGGATTTTGTCTTCGGTACGTACGCGAAAAGACAGAAACAAGAAAGCGCCACGGCAGAAAGATAGAGCCCCGGCTACAAGAAGTTGAAACCAAAAGCGGCGCGAACAACGCCGCTTTTTTTATGCGACGACCCTCGCCTCTTCAAACGTTACGACGGACAGAAAAGCGGTTATATATTTGACAAACCATTCAGTGTATTTGAACACTAATTGCACGAATACATATTCCTGCGATTCGCAGTCCCACTCATCATTCGATTCGAGTCATTCGTGTTATGATACGGTTTGTGAAGTGGATAATCTCCATCAGAAGGGCTTGACATGTTCACGGACACTCTGTAGATTTTGCGGTCACGCCTCGGGCGGCGGGATGCAGCGGTGATTCTTCCACCTCATATAGATGGGTAGCGCGATGCAAGTGGGCGGGTTTGATCCCCCGAGAGGAATCGTATTTACATCAAGGGTTTAAAAAACTAAATATAGATGCTTTGAGTTGTGCCGGAAACGACGCCGATTACCGCGCCGACCAGCTCGAGCAACAAAGGAAAAAGGGGGATCAAGATGCTGAAGCGTCGTGCTTGGAAGCAGTCCGGCAGTTTCGGGCAACCGTTCGGTTGTCCCGCAATAAGGGCCGCCGGGTTTGTTCTCGTGATAACACTCGCCATGTCTCATACCGCCTTTGCCCAGGAAGACACTGCTTCTGTGGGAGGGACTGCGGGATCTAAGGATTCGACGGTTGTTCTGTTTGAGGATCTTTATGGCAGGTTTCCGGCGGGAGTGATGCCATCGATCGGGCTCACTCAATACGAGACAAAGTATGAAACGCCGCCGTCGGATACCAGATTCACCAATGGCAGTATAAGTGTGGAGATCGGCGATCGTGCGACGTATCAGATCGCAGGAAGCGTACAGGACTTCCAGACCAACGACTCATACAAGGGCCAGTCCTACTATTTTCAAATCGACTTGAGACCGGCCGACGGGTGGCAGCTGACCGGCCTGGCAGATTACGATCATTCCGCTTCTCAACCAATGGTGGATAACTATAATACGGGATTATCGATCACGCATCTTTCCGGCGGGTCCAGCGAATTCACACAAAGCAGGATGCAGCAATATTTCTACTTTTCTAACCTCCTCCCGGATCGCGGTCAATTGGTGTTTTCTTTTTCACCGAATTATAACTGGTCCAGGGAGGCCGGAGGGTCCGGAAACATGGACAATGTCGAGACTCCATTCTCCCTTTCATACGGGCTGCCCGGTGATTTCACATTTGTCGCAAACGCCGATTACTTTCGCTTAAGTAACCGTTACCTCTACTATACGGGCACCGGCTACACCACGCTCGAGTATCGGAATACGGAGCTGAAAGCCGGAGTCGGCCTCAACCGTCTTTTCACCGACAATACGCTTGTCGCTCTCAACGTGGACCTCTACTCACTCGGAAATTTAAACACCAGTACCTACAACCCGGCCGGCACGATGCCTGTCAGCACTGAAAGCAATGAGACTTTCGGCGTGGTCTCTCTTTCCGTAAACAGTCTCTTTCTAGAAGTGCCGTTGTCCGTTTACGACCTACGCCGGTCTTATTATACGGGCAGATACCTTCATGAGGGCGAAGCAATGAACCAGCTGACCGCACGATTTGCCACGCGCGACATCACGCTACCCGAACAATTTATTCAACCGCTGGGGCAATACGCGAACGGTTTGTTCGGCGTGGACGAAAGGTTCAGCTATGGTCTGCTTGGTTTCCTTCAGGCGAATCTCGAAGGCGAGTTGACGTCAGGTTCGAAGCGTTCGGGGTCGGCTTG
>JAJYOS010000512.1 GCA_021796055.1 Bacteroidota bacterium | reverse complement strand
CACCACCGTCACGGCAAATGTCGTCAATGTCGGACTTGAGTCGGCCGGAGACGCGACGGTGATTCTTTTCATAGACACGAATCACGACAGTCTTTTCAATGCCGGCGAATCGGTCGATTCGGTCACCGTAGGAAAATTGTCGTCCGGCGACTCGGTTGCCGTCAACCTTCGCACAGCCGTACTGACCTACGGCACATATCGCTTCGGCATCTTCATCGACTTCCCGGACGATGAGCGAAAGTCCGATAACCTGAAATTCATAAAGTTGAATGTCGGCCTGCCGGCCGCTGCTGTGGTGGTAAACGAAATAATGTACGCGCCGAAACTTGCCGGAGAACAGGAGTGGATGGAATTATTCAACCCGGGCACCGATGTGATCGATTTGTCAAACTTCAGGATCGTCACTCACGGCGGCTCAGCGAAAATCAAATCCGGATCACCGGTCGCCCCGAACGATTTTGCCGTGCTCTGCAAAGACTCTTCGGTCTCGCGGCTCCACTACGCCGTAAGAAACCTTATAGTCCAATCCCTCCCGTCGATGAACAACTCCGGTGACGGGATCGGACTCTACGACAACCTCGGTAATCTTGTCGACACAATGAACTACCTTCCATCCTATGGCGGCAGTACGGGGCGATCTCTGGAAAGGGTCGATTATCTCGGAGGTAACGACTCGACGAACTGGGCGGAATGCGTGGACACTGCGGGGGCAACTCCCGGTATTGAAAACAGCGTCGCCATTCTTCCATACGACGTCGCGATGAAAAGGCTTGATATGTCAGCCGCGGCGAAAAACCCCGGCGAAACAGGGACGATCTCCGTAATCGTGACAAATCGCGGAAGGAATTCCGCCGCCGGGATTTCTGCATCCGTAAATATCCTGAGAATGCTGGATTCCGTAATCGTCTACTCGGAAACGAAACCTCTCGACGCGGAGCTCGCCCCCGGGGACAGTATCCTCGAACAATTTTCTTATTCACTCGAGAAGTCGGGATTCCACACGGTTGTCGCCAGGACCATCATGCAAAACGACGCTCGCTTCCGGAACGACACGCTTTCCGCGGGGATAAATATCGGTTTCACCGCGGCGTCAATCGTGATAAACGAAATAATGTTCACTAACGGATCTTCCGGCGAATACTTCGAGATATTCAATGGATCACGGTACGACATTGATCTCAAAGGATGGCGGTTTCACACTACGTCTGCCGGACCGAAACCGATCAGCGGCGCCCGGATGCTTCGTCCGGCGGAATACTTTGTCGTAGCCGCCGACTCTTCCGTCCTGGACATTGTGCCCGACACGGGCATGGTTTACATCTCGAAGTCAATGAGCTTGTTGGACGATGGGGACTGCATAGTCATCATCGATCCGGGCGGAAACGTGATCGACAGCGTCTACTATCTGCCATCGTGGCACAATGCCGACATCGCCAGGACCTCCGGGCGATCCCTCGAGAAGATCAACCCTTCCCTTCCGTCGAATGAGAAGACAAGCTGGTCGACGAGCGTGTCGCAATCCGGTGGAACGCCCGGGGCAAGAAACAGTCTCTTCATCGAGGCCGGACAAACGACCGGCACGGTCACAGTCAAACCAAACCCGTTTTCACCCGACGCGGATGGACGTGACGATTTCACTTTTATCAGCTACTCGTTCCCGGTCGCTTCGGTGAAGATCCGGACAAGAATTTTCGATTCGGTCGGAAGGCTGATAGCCACTCCGGCCGACAACGTGGTCCTTCCATCGACGGGTAGAATAGTGTGGGACGGAAGAGATGCCTCCGGCAGGATCGTCAGGTTCGGATTGTATATTTTGTTCATGGAAGTGACGGGACCTGACGGCAGATCGCTGTCGACTTACAAGACGCCGTTGATCGTAGCAAAGAAGATGCGGTGACTCACGGTTTGGGGGTACAACTCGCTGACAGCCCGGGGCAGCCCGGACAGCTTCAGTTTGTGACCTCAAATGCGAACGAGGCTGTGTCTGCCGGCGTGTGAATGAGAATAATCGTAAAAATCCGCGGATATCCGTCCAATCAGTGCCTCCCGTGTGCTAAATTGGTTGCATAATGAACATTACCGAAAATCATGCGGCTCTTCAGAAGCGAATCTCGCTCTACATAACCGCCCTCCAGAACGAGATCGAGGCTCTCCGTAATTACTCCTCTAAGAACTATTCTATCGCGGCGGGAAAATTTCTCGGCAGTGCCGACACAGAATTCCTTTATGAATTCAAGCTCGAGGACGAAACCAGAATCGGCGAGGATATGCCGGTCGAGATCGACGTCTCAGGAAACATCACGCACGGCATCGTGATCTCCGTCGAGGGCGACAGGCTTGTCCTCCTGCTGCAGGACCACATCGGCGACAGCGTCGAACAGGCAACTCTCATGACGGCTCCGTTCTTCCTTCTCGAGCAGCTCATCGAACGGCTCGACGGGATGGAAGACAAGGACACGGAGACGATCGAGGAATTGTTCAACGAAGACAGCGATCGTGAAAATGACGGCGACCTGACGCTCGACCCGAAGCAGCTTAACGAATTTCAGGTCAACGCGGCTCGCGCGGTCGTGAAGAAGCCGGTATCGTTCGTCTGGGGGCCGCCCGGCACGGGCAAGACGCAGACGCTCGCTTTCGCCGCTGCAAACCTTGTCGCGCTCGGCGAGAAAGTTCTCATAATTTCCAATACGAATATCGCGGTGGACGTCGCCCTTCAAAAGACTCTCGAGTATCTCCAGGAGGAAAACGAATACTTCGAGGGAAAACTGGTGCGTTTCGGAATACCGCGCCTGCCCGGACTCGAAGATTTTCCATGGTCGCTCCCTACATATATCTCGCGCGACAAGTATCCCGGGTTGTACGCGTCTATCGAGAAGATAGAAACCGACATGCGCGGAATAATGGGCCGGATGAGGAACCCGAGGGCGAGACGCAGCACGAGCCAGGAGAAGCTCGCCGGCCTGCGCGAGCAGCTATCCTCGTTGAGAGAAGAAGCCTACGGCAAGGAGAGCAAGATAGTGCAGCAGGCGAACCTGGTGGCATGCACCGCGGCAAAGGCGGCGATAGCATCGCAGGTCTTCTCACGAAGGTTCGACGCCGTTCTGATCGACGAGGCCAGCATGCTGTACGTACCTTACGTGGTCTACGCCGCGTCGCTCGCGAAAAAACGCGTGGCCATCTTCGGCGACTTCATGCAGATACCGCCGATCACGCAGGCCTCGACAAAGGTTCTCAACGTGCTGGCAAAGGACATCTTCCGTGAAACGAAGATGCACCGCTATATGAACAAAGAGCATCCGCGCCTCAGCACTCTCGAAGTACAGTACCGCATGCAGCTGGCGATAATGGAGCTGGTCAACGACAGAATTTACGCCGGAAAACTGAAAGCCAGCCAGCAGATAAAGTCCGTCGAACCGAAGCAGGAACCGGTTGTTTTCTACGACACATCAAGGCTCAACTCAAGAGCTTTCCGGGAGGCGACATCGAACAGCCGCGTGAATATTCTTTCGGCTATCACAGCCGTGGATATTGCGGTGGACTCGCTCAAGCATGGAGCAAAGACCGTCGGTATTATCACTCCTTACAGAGCCCAGGCACGGTTCCTGCGCGGCGTACTGAACAGCATGAACCTCGACAGCGCAGTCATCTCCGCCGCCACCGTTCACACGTTTCAGGGAAACGAGCGCGACGTAATCGTCTTCGATTTTGTCGACGACAATCCGCTCCCGCTGGGCGTTCTGCTTTCAACTTACGAACGCGAGGACGGTGAAGATATATCAGAGGGCGAACGCCTGCTGAACGTAGCGATGACGCGGGCGAAAAAAAGGCTCCTCTTCGTGGGGAATTTCGAATATCTCTCCACAAGGTCGAACGAGGACTCCCTGCTGAGGTTCGTTCTCGGAAAACTGAAACGGGATAAGGCGGTGACGGCTGTACAGATCGACGACGCAAAAGCGAAAGATTTCGTCGGAAAGAATTTTCCGGGGCTGGCGATCCACCACGGCTTCGTGGAGGGCACCGTTCCCCTGCTCAGAGATATTCAGGAATCATCCGAAGAATTGAAATTAGTACAGCCCATCAGAGCTAAGCTGCAATTCTTCAAGTACGTGCTGAACAAGGAAGTTGAGTCGTCGAAAGAGTTCAAGTCGCTGGAAATGAGCCTGCTCCAGCAGAAGCTCAAGAACACCAACCTGGTTACGTCGGATAAGTCCGATCTCTTCTTCTGGTTGATTGATAAAAAGATCCTGCACGTGTTCGACATACTCGGGAGGGATAACCTGTTCAGTCTGCGTATAGGCATCCCGGAGATCGCTAAAGTGTTCAACTACATCCTCCCGAGGAAGAGTTCGAAACTGACCGGCACGGGTAACCGCGAGGTCGACGCGCACTGCGCCGTCTGCGGGGGGAAAATGGAACTCAAGGAAATGAAGGGGATGATCGTGGCACAATGCGCGGAGAACCAGTGCATAACCGTGCCCGCCGATGGGAAGATAATCGAAGCAATATTGGAAGAGAATGGACAGAGCTGTCCGATATGTGCCGGAAAGATTCGCGTGAAGAAAGGGCGGCGCGGGTTCTTCGCGGGCTGCGCGAACTATCCCGGCTGCACATGGACGGCGGAGCTGAGTGAAATACTGAGATAGCCGTCCAATTCCAATCCGGAAATAAAGACGTTGTGTAACAAATCTTCAGGGGTGAAAGATGGGGAAGGAAACATCGTTGATTCCGAACGGTAGAATCGAAAACGCAATACTCATGGTGAGGAGGCAGAGGGTAATGCTTGATCGTGACCTGGCAGCGCTTTACGTAGTACAAACCAAAACGCTGAACCAGGCCGCCAAACGCAACATTGACCGGTTCCCCGATGATTTCATGTTTCAACTTACCCGAGACGAGGCGAAAGCATGGTGGAAATACTCCTTGAGCTCTCGTTTAAGGTCACAATTTGTGACCTTAAAGAGAGGCGAACATATCAAGTATCGTCCGTATGCATTCAGCGAACACGGAATCCTCATGCTTTCCAGCGTCATCAATAGCGAGCGGACTATTCAAGTTAACATCGCGATCATGCGGACATTCGTCAAGCTGCGAGCGATACTCACGTCACACGCGGAGCTCGCGCGCAAACTTGACGCTCTTGAAAAGCAATAGGACGAGCAATTTAGGGTTGTGTTCGAGGCAATCCGGCAAATTCTTAAGCCGCTTGAAAAACCAGGAAAGCCGATCGGGTTTCAGGTGCGGGAGGCGGCTGGCGAGTATGTGGCTTGCAAAGTAAGGTGCGGGTAGTCGCATGCGTGCGCGATGC